>JARLJM010000177.1 GCA_031291185.1 Parasulfuritortus sp.
ATTCGGGATGGCAATACGGGTTGGCCACACCGCCAATGATGGAAACAAGGGGATCTGTTTGAGGATGGACATCGTGTATGCCGTGCCTTCGAAAATGGTCGGATTGCCGACTCTCTAAGGGCAAATGGCATGCCATGACGGATAACCGGGTGAAAAGTTGACGCCTGGGTACGGAACGTCAGCTTGGTACGCGAATGTCGATTTTCAGTGCAGAAGAAGCGAGTACGAATGTGCGCGAATGTCGCGGTTTTGGTCGACTGGGTTCGGAAATGTACGGTTGTCCGAGCCAGCCGGGATCGGCTCCATCCTATGGCCGTTGGCTATAGCGGACTTCCTGTACCGGCATGCCGCCCAGCTCGAATGTCTTGGCCGAATCGGTATCGCACTGGAACCCGGCCGCTTCGTAAAAACGGATGGCGCGTGCGTTGCCAGCAAGAACCCATAGGCTGATGGCGGTTGCCCCCTGTGATGCCATGGCGGCTTTCGACTGTAGCCAGAGACAGCGGCCCAGGCCGGTGGACCAATGGTCTGGGGTGAGGTAGAGAGCCCATAGTTCGTAGTCCGACGGGCCAGTTGTAGCGTCCCTGCAATGGCCGAAGGCGGCGAAGCCGACCACACGGCCGCCGGCTTCAGCGACGAGCAGCTCGGAACGGTTGGCGGCAAGCGAGTCGGCCCACATCGCTTCGCGCTTCGCGACCGACAGACGGGCCAGGAAGTCGGCCGGCAGCAGGTCGCGGTAGGCATGCTGCCAGGACAGAACGTGTACTTCGGCAATGGCCCGTGCGTCCTCGACGGAAGCGGTGCGGATGGCTGCGGTGGTCGGTTGCATGTGATGGGGTTCCGGTGGCAGACACCTGGATTTTCTGCGTTACATGTTTTGGAGGTTGAATTCTCTGCTTTTTGCCGATGGATGGCGCCAGTTCTCGTATTCTTTCTCGAACACCATGCCCGCGTCCCCGTGCGAACCGGCGAATACCTGGCGCAGGCGAGGCGCGCCCAGTTTGCCGTCGGGGTCGAGCACCTCGATTTTATCCAGTGCTGCCAAGGCTTCTTCTTCATGCCCGAGACGGGTCATGTTGTAGCTGTAGGCGGTCAGGGATTGAAGCCAGAGCCGCGTATAGGCATGCCAGTGGCTGAAATCGGCCATCTCGGGCGTGACCAGACGCCAGTCGCTGGGTAGATTGAGGCGTTCGGATAGCCAGTCCAGGCAGGCCATCGCCCAGTGGGCGGCTTCCCGAGAACGACGCCGATAAAAATAATATCGGTAGGCGACGATGCGCACGCCCAGGGTGTCCGGGGCGTCATCGATGATTTCGCGGACCATGGTTTCCGATTTGTCGGATTCGTTCCAATGGGCGAAGACTTCCTTAAACTTTTCCCGGGTCGCCGGCGGCAGGTTGTTGGCGAAATGAAACGGCTCCAGGCTGTAAATACGGGCGCTAACCTGGGCTGCGCCCGACTGAGATGAGTTATTGGACACCGAGAGTTTCTCCAATATGGGGTTGCTCAGGCGACGAAATCGGATTTGCCGAGCGATGGCCGCCGGCTTTGTACATCAGGCCCGTTTTCCGATGGTCTTCCAACAGGCGGTGGGCCGGGGTGCGCCTTTGCTCCAACAACTCGACCAGCACGTTGAGTGCGAGCACGCCTTGGGTATCGCCGGCACGGCCGAGGGCTGCAATGGCACGGTCCAGGACTTTCGCCGATCCCGCGCGAATGCGCTCGTCGTCGAATGCCTGCCGAGCGGCCCGACGATACAGACCGAGGTCCGGCGGCCGGCCCCTTCCAGGCAGGTCGTGAGCGAGGCAGACGCCTTCCAGCAAATGGCAGCAGGCGGTAAGAACCTCCAGATCGGGCATGGCGTCGAAGGCCTTGAATTCGATGCGGCCGGTTTCGCCTGGATGCCGTGGGGGGTAGACCAGCGGTGAAGCTGGGGCCTGCATGGCGGGGTAGTACAGCTTGGTCGTCGGTCGCAGGTGGGCGCGTTCGTGGGTGCGCTTGGACCAGCCCGGCCAGACCTGGCCGGCGAAGAAGGGCGAACTGAAGCTGAACGGGACCAGGAAAGGGGCATACCACTCCAGCTTGCGTGCCGCGTCCAGGCAGCGGGTGGCGTCCCAGCCCGGCATGGACAGGTTGATGTCGGGCCCGAAGCTGAGGTTGGTCACCTGGGGCGCGTCATAGGCATGATGGCTTTGACGCAGTTCATTTTCCCATGGGTTGAGCGGTGGTTTGAAGTCGTAGGCCGGCGTGACCGGGTTAAAGCCTGCGATACCGAGGCCGAGATCATGGCGGGCCAGTGTGGCCGCCAGCTTGTCCTCGATTGCCAGCAGGCGGGCCACGGCCGACGCCACGTCCGCCTCCGGCGGGGTGCGGATCTCCACCCCCTTCACTTCCAAGGTGCGGAAGCGGCCATCC
>JARLJM010000178.1 GCA_031291185.1 Parasulfuritortus sp.
CTAGCAGCCTGTCGGACTTAAAAACGAAATTTATGTAATGGCTGCGGTGGTGAATGGGATAGCGGCAAGAAGTTTCCGCCGGCTTTCCCGCTGTGCCAGGGCCGATTGCTGCTCTGGTATCATTTAGCACTCAGGTTTTTGGCTTGCGGCCCGCTGGCCGGCTTTTTCAGCTCGCAACCGCCAGTTTCAACCCGCCCAACCGGTGAAGTCGCTTGAGATTGTAAGCCACGCAGACCAACTGCCACTCCAGCCCGACCTTGTCCAGCCCGCGCAGTAGAAATTGCCGGAATCCCAGCACGCTCTTAATGATCCCAAAGACCGGTTCCACCGTTTGCTGCCGTAATTTGTACTGGGCTTTACCCACGGTCGTTTTCAGCCGGTATTTCATCACCTCGCTCATCGGGGCTCCGGGAGCGGGGGCCACCGGTTCGGGCTGCTGCTCCAAATCGCTCACCGTACGATGATGTTCTTTCTTTTCCAGCGCCGCATAAACCGTCGTTCCGGTGGGCTCGCCGGCAGGCGTTTGTTCCACCGCGCAGACGGCCGCTTCGCTATAAAATCCGCTGTCGGTCAGGACGGTCCCCACCGACTCCACCGGGGCGGCGATGGCGGACACCGTGGGGACCAGTTCTTGTTTGTCGTTGGGCGCCTGGCTCACTCGCTGGCCCACGATCAAACGGCTGTCTACTTCCACCGCCGCTTGCGCGTTGTAGCTTTGCTCAAAATGCTGCCCGCTGCCCGCCTTCATGATCCGGCTCTCTGGGTCGGTAAAGTTATATTGGTCGCCCGCCCCGGGTTGGGGAGTCGGTGCCTCGGGCGGTTTGCCCCCGACTCTTTCCCCGCGTTCTTTCTTGGCGGCCCGCCCGGCCAGCTTCTGCTCGTGCTCCGCCAACGCCAGTGCGTAGCGCGCCTGGGCGCGGGTTTCGATTTCCGCCCGCGCCTTTTGCAACGCGGCTTTGCGCTCCTGGCGGCGAATGATCTCCTCAGGGATGCTCAGTCCGTCTTGCAGGGGCGTGCTGTCGGCTTGCTCGGCTTTGGCCATCAGTGCTTTGACTTCCAAGTCCAGTTGCTCGATGGTTTTGCCCGCGTGTTCGTAGCTGACCGCAGAGTGCTTGCTGGCATGGGCCAGCACCTTGGTCCCGTCCACGGCCACGGTGATTTGGCCGACCTGCAAAAACTTCAACGCCTGCGCCAGCTCCAGCACCCGTACAAAAGTCTCCTGCACCAGCGCTTTATTCTCGCGCCGAAAGGTGCAAATGGTGTCGTGGTCGGGATGCGTGTCCCCGCAGATCAGCCGGACCGGCACGCTGTCCTGAGTCGCCTGCTCGATGCGCCGGGAACTGAAACAACCGGTGGCATAGCAATAAAGCAGCAGCGCCAAGAGCATCCTGGGCGGATACTGCTCGCTGCCCGTGCCCCGGTCGTTGACTTTGATCTGGCGCAAATCCATCTCCTCGACCGCATCCAGGATAAAATGCGCCAGATGGCCTGCCGGCACCCAGTCCCGCAGGTTGGGTGGCAAGATCAGCGGAGTGTCGTAATCAATGGTGACGAAGCGTGCAGCCATGTACGAAATAATACAAAAGGCGCATTTAAATTACAAGCACTTATTTAACAAATAAGTCCTTGTTTTCCTCTTAAGTCCGACAGGCTGCTAG
>JARLJM010000179.1 GCA_031291185.1 Parasulfuritortus sp.
CGCTTCGATGAAGCCGTTGGTTTGTCGGGTTTGGGTCCAGGCGACGATGCCGTCGAAGTGGTGACGGATCAACGTGGCGACCTCCTTCATGGGCTCGACCTTGGAACGCATGACGTTGGTGCACCATTGGGCCAGCATGGCCGAGACCACGTTGATCTGCTTGCGGTCGAGGATGTCGTGCACCTGTTCCCGGTAGCGCCAGGCCCGCGCGGTGCGCTTGGTGGTCACCTGGCTAATGAGCGCATCCAGGTCGGCCCGTTGGCTGGCCGGCAAGGGATCCCGGTCCTTGAGCAGGGCCCAACGCAGGCCCTTCAGTTCGGGATCGGTCTTCTGCTCGATGCGACGGGTCTTGTCCACGGCCGCCGAGGCATGGGCCACCACATGGAACTTGTCGAAGGTGATGCGGGCGTTGGGCCGCTGTTCGGTGACGCCCTTGATGAAGGCCGGGGACATGTCGATGCTGACCGAGGTGATCTGTTCCGGCGTGGCGTGATGATCGGTCAGGTGCTCCGCTAATTGGGCGATCGTCCGCGCCCCTTTGCCTTCGGTGACGAAGACTACGCAGCGTTCAACCGCGTCAGCCGCCAGGGTCAGATAACGATGTCCACGCCGATACGAGGTTTCGTCGATCGCCAAGGCAGTGACACCCGATAGGCCGGCCTCCGCCACCGCCATCTCGACGTAGCGCGAACAGATGGCATGCACGCGATGCCAGGACTCGCCCACGGTACGTGCCACCGCCGCAAATGGCATCTGTTGGGCCAGGGCCAGCACCAGCGCCTCGAACAGCAGGGCGAAGCCGGCGAGTTTGCCCGCCCAAGGCGGCTCCATCAGGACCACCGGCCCGTCAGGCAGACGGATGCGAGGGGCGCGGACTTCCAGATAGCACTCATGCTGAAAGAAGTTCAGGTGCCGATAGCGCTTGGCTTGGGTGTCGTGGACCGGATGTTCGCCAAGGAAATCAGGATGTCCAAACCGACTGCCCACGACGAAATCGATGACGATCGTCAGCGTCTTCTGCGCCGCGTCAAAGTCCACGCCCTTCACGTACCA
>JARLJM010000026.1 GCA_031291185.1 Parasulfuritortus sp.
CATCCGCCAACGTCTGCGCGCCATCGGCGCCAAGCCCTGCCACGAGGGCCGTGTGCTCCGGGCATGGGCGCAGGCGCGGCCGCTCGACAACCGCCACAGCCGGGTCGAGAACTTTCTGCCGCTGGAGGTGCGCGACGTGCTGCCCGGCCTGATGGCCGAACTGGACGGACTGGCCCGTTTACGGTCCGAGCATCCCGGCGAAGATGGCTCCGCCCGATTGCTGGTCGAACTGGCCGACGGCCAGACGGTGGAAAGCGTGCTGCTGCCGCGCGACGGCCTGTGCGTCTCGACCCAGGTCGGCTGTGCGGTCGGCTGCGTGTTCTGCATGACCGGGCGTGATGGCCTGTTGCGCCAGTTGGGCAGCGCGGAGATCGTCGCCCAGGTCGCCCTGGCCCGGACCAAGCGCAGCGTCAAAAGGGTCGTGTTCATGGGGATGGGCGAGCCGGCCCACAACCTCGACAACGTGCTCGAAGCGATCGATCTGCTGGGTGTGGAAGGCGGCATCGGCCACAAAAATCTGGTCTTCTCCACGGTCGGCGATCGGCGGGTGTTCGAGCGGCTGCCGCTGGAAACGGTCAAACCGGCGCTTGCTCTGTCGCTGCACACCACCCGCCCCGACCTGCGCGCCCAGCTCCTGCCCAAAGCGCCGCGCATCGATCCGGCCGAACTGGTCGAACTGGGCGAGCGCTATGCCCGCGCGACCCACTATCCGATCCAGTATCAGTGGACCCTGATCGAGGGTATCAACGACAGCGCGGAGGAGATCGACGGCATCGTCCGCCTGCTGACCGGAAAATATGCGCTGATGAACCTGATTCCCTACAACTCGGTCGCCGACCTGCCCTACCGGCGCCCGGCCTGGGAACAGGCGGCGGAGATGGCGCGCACGCTGCACCGGCGCGGCATCCTGACCAAGCTGCGCAACTCCGCCGGGCAGGACATCGACGGCGGCTGCGGACAGTTGCGGGCGCGGGTGGTGATCAATAGGGACATGTCGGCTGCAACTTGACCGGCCGCGATGTGTCCATCTCTCCAATGTCATAGAAAGGAATCCACAATGCGCCTGCTGCACACCATGATCCGAACCGGAAATCTGGATCGTTCCATCGAGTTCTATACCCAGGTTCTTGGCATGAGCCTGTTGCGCCGCAAGGATTATCCCGATGGGAAATTTACCCTCGCCTTCATCGGCTATGGCGATGAGCGCGCCAACACGGTCATCGAACTGACCTACAACTGGGGTGTCGAACGCTACGAAATCGGAACCGGATTCGGTCATATCGCGATCGAAGTCGAGGACGTCTACCAGGCCTGTGCCGACATCAAGGCGCGGGGCGGTACCGTGGTGCGCGAGGCCGGCCCGATGAATGCCGGCACCACCATCATCGCCTTCGTCGCCGATCCGGACGGCTACCAGATCGAGCTGATCGGCCGGCGCGGCTGACCGGCCTTGAAGCTCAGGCCTGCGGGGTGGCGGTTTCCGTGACGCGCCGGGCGAGTGGCTGGTGCAGGTTCGGCAGGAATACCGCCAGCAGACCGATCAGCGGCAGGAACGAACACAGCTTGTAGACCTCGGCGATGCCCCAGTGGTCGGCGACCTGGCCAAGCACCGCGGCGCCGATGCCGGCCAGGCCGAAGGCCAGCCCGAAGAACAGCCCGGAGATGGTGCCAACCTTGCCCGGCACCAGTTCCTGGGCGTAGACCACCATGGCCGGGAAGGCCGAGGCGAGCATGAAACCGATGATCATGGTCAGCACCGCCGAGGTGCCCAACCCGACATAGGGGAGCGCCAGGGTGAACGGCGCCACGCCCAGGATCGACATCCAGATCACCTGCTTGCGGCCGATCCGGTCGCCGATCGGACCGCCGAGCAGAGTGCCGGCGGCGACAGCGAACAGGAAGTAGAACAGGTGGTACTGCGCCTCGCGGGTCTCGATCTGGTAGTGCTGCATCAGGTAGAAGATCAGGTAGCTGGTGATGCTCGAGAGGTAGAAGAACTTGGAGAACATCAGCGCCAGCAGCACGGCCAGGGTCTGTATGACCCGGCCCCGGGGCAGGTCGTGACCGGCGTGGACGGCCGCTTTCTTCGGCTTGCGATGCTGATGCCGGTACCAGAACCCGACGCCGGTCAGCACGATCATTCCCAATAATGCGATGAGCGAGAACAGAGCCAGGCTCTTCTGGCCGTTGGGCAGCACGATCCAGGCGGCGAGCAGGGGGCCGAAGGCTGCACCGGCGTTGCCGCCGACCTGGAAGATGGATTGGGCAAGGCCGTGCCGGCCACCTGAGGCCATGCGCGCGACACGCGAGGCTTCCGGATGGAAGATCGACGATCCGCTGCCGACCAGTGCGGCAGCCATCAGCAGCATGGGAAAGCTGGACGCCATCGACAGGGCGAGCAGGCCGGTCAGCGTGCAGCCCATGCCCACCGCCAGCGAGAAGGGCTTGGGATGACGGTCGGTATAGGCGCCGATGACCGGTTGCAGCAGCGAGGCGGTGAACTGGAAGGCCAGGGTGATCAGGCCGATCTGGCCGAAGCTGAGGTTGAACCCGGTCTTGAACAGCGGGTAGCTGGCGATCATCAGCGACTGCATGGTGTCGTTGAGGAAATGCGAGAAGCTGATTGCACCCAAAACCTTGAAGGCAGTGCGGTCGGAGGCGGTTGGCAGGGGACGGGTTTCCATGATCCATTTGTACACGCGAGTGGGACGAGTGCAAATTTACGGGTAACATGACTGTCCGTCTCGCCATATTCAGGCACGATACTTCGAGAAATGGACATCTGTAACCACACCCCCTCCGGACAGGGCCTGGACCAGGGCATCACGCCGGTGGCCGGCAAGGCCATCGACTACCCGTCCGATCATCTGGTCCCGCTCCACAACCACCCGACGGCGCAGCTTCTCCATGCGGTGCAGGGAGTCATGGTGGTGGGCACCGACACCGGCCAGTGGATCGTGCCGCCGACCCGTGGCCTGTGGATGCCGGCCGGGGTGATGCACCGGATCCGCATGGTCGGCGATGTCCATGTCCGCACCGTCTACATCCGGCCCGACGCCAGCCCCGGCCTGCCGACGCAGTGCCAGGTGGTGAGCATCTCGCCCCTGTTGCGCGAACTGATCCTGGCCTCGATCAATGTCGCCCAACCCTATGCGCCCGACTCGCGCGACGGTCGGCTGATGACCCTGCTGCTCGACGAGGTGGCGCTGCTGCCCAGCCTGCCGCTGCGTCTGCCGCAGCCGACCGACCCCGATCTGCTGACCATCTGCGAAGCCATCGCGAACAGTCCGGACGACCTGTCGACCCTGGGCGATTGGGCCGCGCGGCTGGGCGTCGATCCGAAAACCATCCAGCGCCGCTTCGCCCGCCAGACCGGCATGACCTTCGGCCAGTGGCGGCAGCAGGCCCGGCTGATCATGGCGCTGGAGCAACTCGCCTCCGGGGTGAAGGTGGTCGATGTCGCGCTCAACCTCGGCTATGGCAGCCCGAGCGCCTTCGCCACCATGTTCAAGCGGCAGTTCGGCGCGACGCCGAGCGCCTATTTCCGCTGATCATGGCCGTTACCGCGTCCACTCATCCGCTCAGGGCCCTGCGTTCGCGCGACTTCCGGCTCTACTTCGCCGGCCAGCTGATTTCGGTGGCCGGTACCTGGATGCAGCAGATCGCCATGAGCTGGCTGGCCTACCGGCTGACCGGGTCGGCGCTGGTGCTGGGCCTGCTCGGCTTCGCCAGCCAGTTGCCCATCCTGCTGTTCGGTGCGCTGGGCGGGGTCTGGTCGGACCGCATGGATCGCCGGCAACTGATGATGTGGACCCAGACCCTGGCCATGATCCAGGCCCTGACCTTGGCCCTGCTGACCTGGCAGGGCTGGATCACCCCGGCCTGGCTGCTCGGTCTCGGCTTTGTCATGGGCTGTATCAATGCCCTGGACATGCCGGTGCGACAGTCGCTGGTGGTGCACCTGGTCGAGGACCGCGCCCATCTGTCCAACGCCATCGCCCTCAACTCAACGCTGATGAACGCCACCCGCTTCGTCGGCCCGGCCCTGGCCGGCTTCATCGTCACCCTCGCTGGCGAGGCGGTCTGTTTCCTGATCAACGCGGTGACCTACCTGGCGGTGCTGCTGGCGCTGTTCGCCATTCGCGCCCGGCCAGCCAACGGCGACAACTCCACGCCCGCCCTGCACGCCCTGCGCGAAGGGCTGCGCTACACCTTCGGCCACCGCGACATCCGCCTGTTCCTGATGCTGGTGGCCGCGGTCAGCTTTCTGGTCGCGCCCTATGTGGTGATGATGCCGATGGTCGCCAAGACCCTCTTTCATGGCGACGCCAGCACCTTCGGTCTGCTGGTCAGCAGCGCCGGCGCGGGATCGCTGACGGCCAGCCTGTTCCTGGCCACCCGCCGCTCCATCGACAAACTGGCCCGGCGGGTATCGCTGGCGGCCACGGCGGCCGGTGCAGCCCTGGCGCTGTTCGCGCTGAACACGGTGCATGCGCTGGCCTACCCGATCCTGATGGTGCTGGGTTTTTCCGTGGTCCTGGTCGCGGCCGGCAGCAACACATTGCTGCAAAGCTGGGTCCGCGACGACATGCGCGGCCGGGTCATGGCCATCTTCTCGATGGCCTTTCTGGGCGTCGCCCCGCTGGGCAGCCTGGTGGTGGGTGGCCTGGCCGACGTCGCCGGCGTCCGACCGGCCCTGTTCCTGTGCGGTGCGCTGACCTTGCTGGCCGGCGTGGTCCACTTCCGGAGACTGCGTCGTAAAACAGACCTCAGAATGTAATGAATCCGTTGTTATCCTGACACCAGTTTCCCGCACAGGACTGGATGTCCCATGTATAACAACAAGGACCGACTGATCATCATCGACGCCGACGGCACCATCATCGATGCCTTCTCGGCGATCGGCATGGCGTTCGCACACCATGGCATGGACCTCGGCGACCTCGACCGATTCCAGAAGCGGCGCAACCTGTTCAAGTATCTGGGCGGGATCAAGGAATTTCCGCGCAACCTGGCCAAGCACCTGGGCAAGTACAAACGCAAGGAACTGCTCGCCACGCTGACCGAGGTCTACCGCGAAGCGGCCCGGCTGTATCCGGGCATGGCAGAGCTGATCCGCGATCTGACCGATGCGCCCGACATCCGGGTCGGCATGGTCAGCCGCAATGTCAGCAACGAACCTGCCATCACCCTGGCCCGCCTATTCGCGCGGCACGATCTCGATATCGGGCGCCTCGATTTCCTGCACTATCTCTCGCTGCGGGAAGAGAAGACCCTCTATTTCAAGCGCGCCCGCGAGCGGCTCGACATCAACCCGGCGCGGGCCTACGCCTGCGGCGACGAACAC
>JARLJM010000180.1 GCA_031291185.1 Parasulfuritortus sp.
AGGATCGCCGCCAGCTGGATGGCGATCTCGAACACCTTGCCCTTGTCGTCGTTGAAATGCAGTAACTGGCCGGCGATGATCAGATGGCCGGTCGATGACACCGGCAGGAATTCGGTCAGCCCCTCGATAAAGCCGAGAATCGCCGCTTTCAGTAGCAGTAAGGTATCCATTTGCCCTCCCTTTGGAGGCGCGATTATAGCCGGCCGAAGATTACTTTTTGGCGGCGTCGACCGAGTAATCGAACAGGGCATCCAGGCTCTCGGCTTCCCATTCTTCTTTCGGGGCGGGCGTCGGTGGCTCCAGCGGTTTCTGGCTAGGCGCGGGTATCGGTGCGGCGGCCGGCCTGGGTTTTTGCCGTGTCTTTCTGGTCTCCGGGATCACCGGTTTC
Organism: Parasulfuritortus sp.; assembly: GCA_031291185.1. Lineage (GTDB taxonomy): Bacteria > Pseudomonadota > Gammaproteobacteria > Burkholderiales > Thiobacillaceae > Parasulfuritortus. The sequence continues at coordinate 389 of JARLJM010000180.1, forward strand.
ATGGTGGCCAGCATGGACCGAACCAGTTCCTTGCCGGTCCGGCTTTCCATGCGGAATTCGCCATGGCATTTGCGGCAGACAAAGTTTTTGTAAGGCAGTAGTTCAACCAGGGCGAGCAGCATGCTGAGACTCTGGTTCTCGACCAGTGCGCCGAGATCGTCGAGGTTGTATTCCACCGTGGGCAGGTTGCTTGCGACGGGGAGCTTGGCTTCGGCAAAGCTGGGTCCGCCGCAAAACGGGCAGGTCTTTCTGAGCATGGTCGGGCGGGCGCGCATGGGCAGATTGTCCGGCGCGCGGAGCCGGATTACAAGCCGGCCGAAAGGTGCACGATTTCGGTCGGGGTGCGCGGCGCCCAAAGCGTCTTGCGCCGGGACTTCTCGCCACGCAGCAGCTTCACATCACGGCGCGGCACGTCCAGCCAGTCGGCGAGAAATTCGGCCACGGCGGCATTGGCCGCGCCCTCCACGGCACGGGCCGAGATGCGCAGCTTGAGCGCGTCGCCATGCAGGCCGGCCAGCCCACTTTTTGATGCACCCGGCTGGACGTGGAGGGTGATCTCGCTGCCGTTGGCGGCGCCGGCCGCCAGCCAGACCGGCATCACCATATCAGGTCGTGGGCGAGACGTTCCAGCGCGGCAACGGGTGCGATGAGCAGCAGCTGCAACACGATGAAGGCGGCCATAGGACTCAGGTCGATGCCGTTGATGGGCGGGATGAAGCGCTGGAACGGCCGCAGGATCGGGCGAGCCAGGGCATAAAAGACCGGCGCCACGGGCGAGAACGGGTTGACCCAGCTGATCACGGCCTGGACCGCGACCAGCGCCATGAATACATAGATGATCAAGCCAAGGCTGGAGGCCAGCGTGAACAGCACGAAGCCAGGCCAGACTTGCGGGCTTGCCGCCATGAACGGGTAGCCCATCAGCGCGTGGCTGCCCAAGGTCCAGACGATCTCGGTCAGTAGAAACAGCAGCAGGCTGGCCCAGTCCAGTCCGAAGAAGCCGGGGGTGACACGGCGTACCGGGCGCACGGCAAAATCGGTCACCTTGACGATGAACTGGGCGAACGAATTGGCATAGGGGAGCCGGTTCAATTGCATGTAGAAGCGCAGCCAGAAAGCCGAGGCGGCCAGTTCGCAGACGATGCGGAGCAGGAATTGAAGTGCATCGGTCAGCATCACTCGGCTCCCAGCAGATCGCCCAGTTCCCGGGCGCGGGCAGCCGCGGCGCAGGCAGCCGCCAGCACGGCCTGGCGTACACCGTGTTCCTCCAGTGCGGCGACGCCCCGTTCGGTGGTGCCACCCTTGGAGGTGACGCGGGCGCGCAACACCGCGGGGTCGGAGCCGTCCTGCACCGCCAGTGCAGCAGAACCGTAAACGGTGTGAAGGGCCAGGGTGCGAGCGGCATCGGCGCTGAAACCCAGTTCCAGCGCGGCGGCTTCGAGCGCCTCGATGAACAGGAAGATATAGGCCGGGCCGCTGCCGGAGATGGCGGTGACGGCATCGATCATGGACTCTTCAGCCACCCAGACCACCTGGCCGACGGTCTTCAGGGCCTGTTCGACCCGCGCCTTCTGTTCGGTGCTGACGCCGGGCAGGGCGAACAACCCGGTGATGCCGGCACCGACCAGGGCCGGGGTATTGGGCATGGCGCGCACCACGGCGGCATGGTCTTGCAGCCAGCGAGCGATATCGCCGGCCCGTACCCCGGCAGCGATGGACAGGACGCAGCTTGTGGCGGGCAGCCTGGGCAAGGGAGTCAAGACCGCGCGCAGGACCTGCGGCTTGACGGCCAGGATCAACAGATCGCTGCCCAGAACCACGTTGGCAGCGGCCTCCGTGAATATGCCGAATTCGCGAGCCAGCCAGTGGCGGCGTTCTTCGTGGGGTTCGGCCACGCCGATTTCCTCGGCCGCATAGCCCTGTTTCAGCATGCCGCCGATCATGGCGCCGGCCATGTTGCCGCCGCCGATGAATCCTATCTTCATGTGTAATCCCTCTTTCCGAAAATGGCCGTGCCGACACGGACTATGGTGGCGCCCTCGAGTATGGCCGCTTCCAGATCGCCGGACATGCCCATGGACAGGGTATCGACCTGAATGCCGGCAGCACGCGCCTGATCGAACAGTTCGCGCAGTTGCCGAAAGGGCTGCCGTTGTTTATCGGGGTCATCGGTAGCCAGCGGGATGCACATGAAGCCGCGCAGCCTCAGGCCGGGCAGGGTGACGATCTCACGGGCCAGTGCCAGGGCATTGGCCAACGGCGTGCCGTGCTTGCTCGCCTCGCCGCTGACGTTGACCTGGATGCAAACGTTCAATGGCGGCCGTTCCACTGGCCGGGCTTCGGCAAGGCGCTGGGCGATCCTGAATCGGTCCACACTATGAACCCAGCCGAAGTGCTCGGCGATGGAGCGGGTCTTGTTGCCCTGGATCGGCCCGATGAAATGCCATTCCAGATCCAGATCAGCCAACCCGGCCAGCTTGGGTAGCGCCTCCTGGAGATAGCTCTCGCCGAACAGGCGCTGACCGGCCTGATGCGCCTCCCGCACGGCGGTCGCCGGGAAGGTCTTGCTGACCGCCAGCAGACGAACCGACTCCGGTTGACGATTGGCCAAGCGACAAGCCTGCTCGATCCGCTTCCGGCAGTCTTGCAAGCCCGTGGAAATTGCGCCCATAATGAATCCTATACCTTGAACAGCAGTCGCAACTGCGTGGATTATAAATGGAAATCTCCGACCTCCTGACCTTCGCCGTAAAGAACAAGGCTTCCGACCTGCACCTCTCCGCGGGCTTGCCACCGATGATTCGGGTGAACGGCGAAATTCGCCGCATCAACGTCCCGCCAATGGACAACACCCAGGTCAGGGCGATGATCTACGACGTGATGAGCGACGCCCAGCGCAAGAACTACGAAGAGTTCCTGGAAACCGACTTCTCCTTCGCCCTGCCCGGCGTGGCCCGTTTCCGGGTCAACGCCTACAACCAGGAACGGGGCGCATCTGCCGCATTCCGGACGGTGCCGAGCAAGGTCCTGTCGCTGGAGGAACTGGAGGCGCCGCGCAGCTTCAAGGAAATCGCCGACCAGCCGCGCGGCATCGTACTGGTGACCGGGCCGACCGGCTCGGGCAAGTCGACCACGCTGGCCGCGATCATCGACTACATCAACGACAATCTGCACGGCCATATCCTCACCATCGAGGACCCGATCGAATTCGTGCACCAGAGCAAGAAGTGCCTGATCAACCAGCGCGAACTGGGGCCGCATACGCAGAGTTTCGAGAATTCCCTGCGTTCAGCCCTGCGCGAAGACCCGGATGTCATCCTGGTGGGTGAAATGCGCGACCTGGAAACCATCCGCCTGGCGCTGACGGCCGCCGAGACCGGCCACCTGGTATTCGGCACCCTGCACACCAGTTCCGCCGCCAAGACCATCGACCGGATCATCGACGTGTTCCCGGCCGCCGAAAAGGAAATGGTCCGCTCCATGCTGTCCGAGTCGTTGCGCGCAGTCATTTCGCAGGCGCTGCTCAAGCGGAAGGACGGCAGTGGCCGGGTCGCGGCGCACGAGATCATGATCGGCACCCCCGCCATCCGCAACCTGATCCGGGAAAACAAGGTGGCCCAGATGTATTCCTCGATCCAGACCGGGCAGGCGCTCGGCATGCAGACCTTGGATCAATGCCTGACCGACCTGGTCAAGCGCAACATCATCTCCTCCCTTGACGCCCGTGCGGTGGCTGTGAATAAGGACATGTTCAGATGAACGCCAGCAATCCTGTCATTGAATGGCTGCGGACACTGGTTGCCCGCAATGGATCGGATCTGTTCCTGACCGCCGGTTTCCCGCCGGCACTGAAACTGGACGGCAAGGTAGTGCCGTTGAGCGAGGACAAGCTGTCCAACGCCGATACCCAGGGCCTGGCCAAATCGGTGATGACGGAAAAACAGTGGAACGGTTTCGTCAATACCAAGGAAGCCAACTTCGCCATTTACGACGCCGACGTGGGCCGGTTCCGGGTCAGCGCCTTCATGCAGCAAGGCCGGGTAGGCATCGTGTTCCGGACCATCAATACCCAGATCCCGGAACTGGGCGACCTGCATCTGCCGCCCATCCTCAAGGATGTCGCCATGATGCCGCGTGGCCTGGTGTTGATGGTGGGCGCGACCGGCAGTGGCAAGTCGACCACCCTGGCCGGCATGATGGGCTATCGCAACCAGCGCCGGGCCGATCACATCCTGACAGTGGAAGATCCGATCGAGTTCGTCCATCAGCATGGACAGAGCATCATCACCCAGCGCGAGGTCGGCTCCGATACCGAAGACTGGCAAACCGCGTTGAAGAACTCCCTGCGCCAAGCGCCGGACGTGATCCTGATCGGCGAGATACGCGAGCGCTCGATCATGGAGTTCGCACTCTCTTACGCCGAGACCGGCCACCTCTGCCTGTCCACCCTGCATGCCAACAACGCCAACCAGGCGCTGGAGCGGATCATGAGCTTCTTCCCGCTGGATCGGCGGGAGCAACTGCTGCTTGATCTGTCCATGAACCTGCGCGCCATCGTCTCTCAGCGCCTCATCCCGCGCAGCGATGGAAAGGGCCGGATTCCCGCAGTCGAGGTCATGCTGGGCTCCCCCCTGATTTCCGATCTGATCCTGAAGAACCGCCTGGACGAGATCAAGGGCATCATGGCCAAGTCGCGCGACATGGGTATGGTGACCTTCGACCAGGCGCTGTTCGATCTGTATGAAATCGGTGCGATCAGTGGCGAAGATGCACTGCGCAACGCCGATTCGTTCAACGACCTGCGCCTGAAGATCAAGCTTCGGGGCCAGGATCTGGACGATCACTCACTTAAGGCGCCCGACCAGCTCGGCATGGTTTGAGGCGCACTCGGCTCCCGCTCATGCGGGAGCATCGAGCACACTTATTTGACCAGCGTCTTGTCCAGCCAGCCGCGCACCTGCTCCAGCAAGGCAGCGTCCTTGCCCTCAAAGAAATGATCCGCACCCGGCACCATTACCTGTTCAGAGCCTTTTTGCTTCAATCCTGAGGCGCGTTGTTTCGCGCCTTCCAGTACACGGGGCAGGTCGTTCTGGCCGTACAGGTCGAGAATGGGCACGTTCAGTTTGGCCATGTCGAACGGGTTGGGTGCACCGATATCCACCCAGGCGACAACCGGGCTGTCAGGTGTGTGGGTAAGGTACTCATAACTCATCCAGGTGCCCAGGCTGTGCGAGACGATAGCCACCTTGGCGTAGCCCTTGTCTTTCAGGAACGCCACCGCCAGGCGAATCCGCTCGGTGGCCTCAGAGAAGGTGGGTGGATAGTCTTCCGCTTGGGCTTCGGCATTTAGAACCGGCATCTGGATGGATAGCGTGGCATAACCATCATCAGGTAATTGCTGGCGTAAAACGCCGATCAGTCCCCAGTCCGGGTGGACGCCAAGGCCATGCACGATCACCAGCCCGACCTTGGCTTTGGCCACGGCGGTGTACAGGCCGAGAAACTTGTGGCCGTTGGTCTGGGTAAGCCATACCGGGTCGCCGACCAGCACCGAGGGCACCACCTCATCGGCCCAGCGCTGCTCACGCTGGTAATCGGCAGCCAGTGCGTTCAGGCTGAACAGCAGGGCAAAACAGGCAAGCACAAATCGCATTATTCTTCTCCTCTTGGAAATCAATGACCAGGTGGCCAGCAAGCTCACAACCTGCCCAGGATTAAGCGCCACTCATCCGGATCGACCGGCGTGATCGACAGCCGGTTACCGCGCTGCAGGATGCGCATATTGGCCAGTTCCGGGTACTCACGAATCTCGGACAAGGGCATCAGCCGGGTCTTCTTCACGATCTTTACATCGACGTTGAACCAGCGCGGCTTTTCGGGCGTCGCCTTGGGGTCGAAGTACTTGTTGTCCGGGTCGAACTGCGTGGTATCCGGATAGGCCAGCTTGCCGACCTCGGCCAGGCCGGCAATGCCGGGCTCGGCACAGGTCGAGTGATAGAACAGTACGCCATCGCCGACCTGCATCTGGTCGCGCATGAAATTGCGCGCCTGGTAGTTGCGCACGCCGTACCAAGGTACAAAACCATCCCGAACCAGATCATCGATGCTGAAGTCCGAGGGTTCGCTTTTCATCAACCA
>JARLJM010000027.1 GCA_031291185.1 Parasulfuritortus sp.
CCAGCGGTACAGCGGTTCATGGCCCAGCCACATCAATGCATGACCGATCGAGGCCATGGGCTGATCCAGGCCGTTGGCCGGGGAGTTGATATAGCGCAGCAGACGATAGGTCAGCGCCGCGTTGCGTTTGAAACCGGCTTCCAGTTCTTCAATGGGCGCCCGTGCCATCGTCTGGTTGAGCAATTCCATGACCTGGATGACGCCGCTCTCCAGCTTGCGGCCCTGTCCTGGGCGCGGCTGTCTGAGAAAGCCCCCCTGGAACAGCTCGAAACCCAGCTTCCGGCAGACCTCGAACGCTTCTTCAGATGCAATGTTTCCTGCGATCAGACGCTTCACGCCAAGACGGCGAAAGTGTTCGGCCCGATCACCCAGCGAAAGGGCGTCATGACGGGAACAATCCAGACGCGCAAACATGCAGCCCGAGGGCAAGGCAGCCGGCAATCCGACAGCGTCATCTTCGACCAGGGGCAGAACATTCATGTCGCCCAGAGGCTGGGCCAGATCAAGCCGGGAGGCTGGCAGGGGCACCACCACCTTGCCGGTGGGCAACCCGGCAAGCATCGGGTTCGTCAGGCTATCCGGCGACAGGTCGAGAAAAGTGATCCTATCGCCTAGTGCCTTCCGGTACTCCAGATCGATCACGCTGGTGATCAGATATTCGTCACGCGCCTGTTCCAGGTTCTCGGCGCCGGGCAGGACAGGAACCAGTGCCCGATCACGCAAACTCAACTCATAGCCCACAACCCGATAGCGTGCATCCAGTAGCGGCTGGCGAACAAGAAAGCGCGGACCCGCCGCATCAGGCGGCATGGCGCTGGAGGTGCTCCATCAGGCTGCCCACCGCGCGGTCCATCAGCGGCACATCATTTAGTATCCGTACCTCGCCGTTGCGCAGCTTGGCCTGCAACCCCTCCGCGTTGATCGAGATGGCCCGTTTTCCATAGCGGTTGGTGAACAGGTACATTCCCTTCTGCGGACTGATCCAGGACAGCTTGGCGCGCACGGTGGCGCCATCATCCTGGAGATACTCGATCCAGCTGCCCCGCTTCAGACTGCTCAACTCCGGCTCGGCATCCGGCGTCTCCAGTTCGTCGCCGTTCCAGTACAGGCCGCCGATGGTGATTTCCTCGAGC
>JARLJM010000181.1 GCA_031291185.1 Parasulfuritortus sp.
GAGGAAGGCCGCGCCACCCTGCTGAGCGACATGCTCTGGCTGGAACAGAGCTTGCGCTTCAACTTGAAGCACAACGAGGAGCGACTGGGTCAGATCGGCGAGGATAGCGAGAGCCGCGCCGGCCTGTTCGATGCCAGTGCCAACACCCTGCTCGGCAACAACACGGGCTTGCGGCAGATCCTGTTGCTGGATGCCCAGGGCCATATCACCCATAGCCAGCCTGGCGAAACAGCGGCAATTTCAGCCCAGTCGACGGATGCCGCGCGGCGGCTGGCCAAGGCCGTGTACAGCCCTCCGTACAAGGATGCCGTGGGCGCGTGGCTGTTTCAGGTTCAACTGCCCATCTTCTGGCAGGGCCGCTTTGCCGGCACGGTGGTCGGTGTCTACGACATCCAGAAAATCCTGCTCGACGCGGTGCCCTGGTGGCTGGCGCAGCGGAATTACATCGGCGTCGAGGACATCTCGGGCCAGTTGCTGGCGACCCGATCCAGGGTGGAAGGCGGGGAAAACGCCAACAGCCACCGCATCTATTTCGATCCGCCGGGCCAGGGGCTGGTGCTCTGGGCCTCGCCGATCAGGGCGCCGAAACCGTGGTCCGGTCGCTTCCTGTCCGGCGCCCTGATCCTGCTCGCCGTCGTGGTGGTGTGGAGCCTCTGGGCCTTGCGCCGGGACATGCAGCAACGCCTGGCCGCGGAGCAGGCCCTGCGCGAACAACACGCCTTCCGGCTGGCCATGGAAGACTCGCTACTGACCGGCCTGCGCGCCCGCGACCTGCAAGGCCGCATCACCTATGTCAACCCGGCCTTCTGTCGCATGGTGGGCTGGAGCGCCGACGAGCTGGTCGGTCTCGCCCCGCCCATGCCCTACTGGGCGGACGACAACATGGAATCCAACCAGGCCATGAACGACCGCATCCTGGCCGGCAAGGGACCGCGCAACGGCTACGAGATCCGCCTCAAGCGCAGTAACGGCGAGACCTTTCCGGCCCTGGTCCACACCACGCCATTGATCGACGCGCAGGGCAGGCAGACCGGCTGGATGAGCTCCATCGTCGACCTGACCGACCAGAAGCGAGCCGAGGAACGCGAGCGCCAGCATCTGGAACGCCTGCAAGCCACCTCCCGCCTGATTGCCATGGGCGAGATGGCGTCCAGCCTGGCGCACGAGCTGAACCAGCCGCTGGC
>JARLJM010000028.1 GCA_031291185.1 Parasulfuritortus sp.
ACGCTGGCGGCCGCGCTGCCGGGCTTCCAGAGCATGGCCACGGCCATGATGGAACAGACCGTGAAGTCCAAGGGCGTGGCCAGCATCGGCGAACTGCGCGAACTGTGCCTCGAAGCCGGGGTGAAGATGGTTGCCTGCCAGATGACGGTCGACCTGTTCAACTACCGCAAGGAGGAATTCATCCCCGAAATCACGGATTGGATCGGCGCGACCAGCTATCTGGTCGAGGCGAAAAACGCCGATATCTGCCTGTTCGTCTGACGCCGCCGCATCATGACGACCGTGCTCGTGACCGGTGCGACCGGCTTTGTCGGCAGCCACGCCCTGGAGGCGCTGGCGCGCCGGCCCGAACTGAAGCTTGTCGCTGCCTGTCGCGACCCGGACCGGCTGCCGCCGGGCTTCGCCGGTGAGCTGCGTGCCGGCGACCTGCGCGACGCGAACTATCGCCGACAGTTGCTCGACGGCGTCGACGTAGTCTGCCACTGCATGGCCTGGACGACCTTGTTCGGCCAGGCGCACCGCAGCCGGGATCTTTATCTGGAACCCACGCTGGCGCTGCTGGATGCGGCGGTGGCATCCAGCGTGCAGCGCTTCATCAACGTCAGCACCACCTCCGCCGCCGCCCCGGAGCGGTCGGCCGATCCGATGAGCCGTGGCATTCCCAGACCGGTCTGGCCCCACTTGTGCAGCGTGGTCGAAATCGAAGACGCGCTGCGCGAACGCGCCGACGAGCGAACCTGCATGGTGAACCTGCGCTTCGGTATCTTCGCCGGGCGTCGTTACGGCCTCGGCGTGTTGCCCATCCTGGTGCCGCGCCTGAAGACCCATCTTGTGCCCTGGGTAGCCGGCGGCCGAACTTCATTGCCGATCACCGCGGGCGAGGATATCGGCCAAGCAATGGCCCTGGCAGCGACCGCATCGGGCCTGTCGGGTTACGAAGGTTTCAACATTGTCGGGCCCGAAGTGCCGACCGCACGGGAAGTGATCGAATTCCTGCACGATGAATATGACCTGCCGGCGCCGCACTTTTCCGTGCCGTTCGGCGTCGCCTATCCGTTCGCCTGGCTGATGGAAAAGCTGGATGCCGTGGTGCCTTGGGCGCCGCTGGTCACGCGCAGCATCATCCACCTGCTGGAAGAGGTGAACGTCGACAACTCCCGGGCCGAAGCCAGGCTCGGCTATCGTCCCGCCTGCCACTGGCGCGATGCGGTACGGGCGCAGATGGCCGAGATGCACTACCGGCAAACTCGTCCGATGGGCATGAGCAAGGCGTTGCCGGTGGAATAGCGATCAACACACACTCCCTGAAAACAAATCCCGGAAATAAACCGAGCGATTTAGTCAACTACTGTCTATGGTGAATGAATCAATGGCATTTTACCAAGGAAGCGCCGATGGACGACCTGAACCAACAGATGGCGACCCGCTACCGGAACAACTTCCTCAAGGAAATCGAGGAACAAGCCGAGCTGGGCGAGTGGGTGAAGATGTGCATGCAGTGCGGCCTGTGTTCCGGTTCGTGCCCGAAGCATTTCCAGGCCGGCTGGGACCATCCTCCGCAGGAAATCTTCCAGATGATCCGCGCCGGCAAGCGGGAAGAAGTACTGCAATCCCAATCGATGTGGATGTGCACCTCATGCTACAGCTGCTACGTGGCCTGCCCGCGCAAGGTACCCGTCACCCACATCATGCACGGCATCGCCGAGTACGCCTACCGGATCGGCCGGGCACCGAAGTTCCAGCCAACCCTGCATCTGTCCAAGACCTTCTGGGACAACTGCACCCGGACCGGCCGGGTCAACGAGATGCAGCTGACCCAGACCCTCTATTTCAAGGACGGTGTTGTCGCCGGCATCAAGAAACTGATCGAAATGCAGTCCGTCGGCATGGGCATGGTCAAGGCCAAGCGGATGAACCCGCTTGAGGCCGTCGGCGCAGGTCACAAGTGCAAAGACATCAAGGGCATCCACGCCATGCTGGCCAAGGCCAAGGAAATCGAAGCCGCGCGCAAGGGCCGCACGGCCTAGGAAGGCGGGGCCATTTCCCGAACCGCCCAAGGCGCATGACATGGGCGGTTTCACGGTAGCCGAACTTACGCGGTGACGAGCAATGTACCGCCCATGGGTTGGCTGACAAAACAATTCATAAATCAACAAGACCTTATTGCTAACATGAGCATATGGAGTCTATATCTATTAAGGGGCTGATCCGCTTTGGACCAGCCTTTAAATATTAACAACCACCTTGGTGATTCCCGGTTAACGGGTGTTTCCAGCAGCCACTTGGCAATTGGCAATTGGCAACGAAAGAAGCAATGCTCGCATTTGATCGGTTTTTCAACCGTTTTCGCCGCTGTAAATGTACGCTGGTCTGGGTTTTCGGCATCTTGCTGCTCGGGCTGGCGTCAATGGCATCGGCTGCGGCAAAGTCTGTCTATACGCTGGGTGTGGTGCCCCAGTTCGAGCAGCGCAAACTTTTCGCCATCTGGAAACCCATCGTCGACGAACTCAGCCAGCGTACCGGCCTGGATATCCGTCTCGAGGTCACCCTGACCATACCGGAATTCGAAACTGCCCTGGAAAAGGGCACATTTGATTTTGTTTATACCAATCCCTACGAGATCCTGTGGGTCAGCGGGACGCAGGGGTACGTTCCCCTTGTCAGGGATCAGACGCCTGTACATGGCATTCTGGTGGTCCGTCGCCTCAGCCCGGTGAAGGATATCCATGAGTTACAGGGCAAGACCCTGGCGATTCCTTCGCCCAATGCGCTTGGGGCGAGCCTGCTGCTGCGTGCCGATCTGGAACGACTGTATGGCGTGCACATGACGATGGTGAACGTGAAAACCCACAGTTCGGTGTATCTCCATGTGCTCAACGGTCTGACCGATGCAGGAGGCGGCGTCGAGAAGACGTTGTCCGAACAGGCGCCGGAAATACAGGCGGGGTTGCGTGTCCTGTACAAGACACGTCCCATGCCATCCCATCCCATTGCCGCCCATCCCCGCATTCCACAGGAAATCCGGGAGAGGGTGCGCAAGGCCTTGCTGGAAATGGGGCGTGAGCCGGAAACCCATGCGCTGCTGAACAAGATACCGATGCCGTCGCCGGTTTCTGCCGCCATGGCTGATTACCAGGCGATGCGCCCATGGGGACTCGACGCGTATTGGGTCATAGACGAAAGCAAGGAATAAACCCACCGTGTTCAGATCGCTGCGCTGGAAACTACTGCCTTTCCTGCTGCTGGCCAGCCTGGCTATTTTGGCCTATCTCGAGTTCGCCTGGATTCCCGGCTATCTGGAAACCCAGAGGACTGAATATATCGAGGAGGTCGACCATCATCTGGACAGCGTCATCGAAGGTCTGATTCCGTTGGTGCTGGCGAACCAGGTGGACATCATCAGCGAAAACCTGGGCGAGCTGAAAAAGAAAAATCCGGACTGGCGGAGCATCAGGCTTACGTCGCCGAATGGCCAGCAACTCTTTCCGCCCATGACCGGCACGGCCCTGGCCATGACCGACCGGCCCGGACTGCTGACCCTGAACAAACCGATCAGCTATGTGGGACAGGCGGTGGGCAAGCTGACCGTCCAGCTCGACCTGAGCCACTGGCTGGAGAAGCGCCACGCCCAGCATCGGCAACTGATCGTGCTGCTGGTCGGCATCATTGCCCTGCAGGCGCTGCTCTGGACGGTCATGATGGAAGGCGTGGTGATCCGTCCCATGCGGCGTCTGTCGCTGGCCGCCAAGGCCCTAGCCAGGCGTCAGTTCGATGTTTCCCTGCCCCGCCCCGGGCAGGATGAGGTCGGCGACCTGATCGGGAGTTTTGCCGCCATGCGTCATGACCTCGGCGTCTATAACGAGGAACTGCTCGAAGAGATCAAGGTCAGGCAGGCTGCCGAGAAGGCGCTGGAGAAGCATCACCAACACCTCGAGGAAGAGATTGCCGAACGCACCACCGAGCTGGTCGGCGCAAAGGATGCGGCCCTGGCGGCCAATCGGGCCAAGAGCCTGTTCCTGGCGAACATGAGTCACGAATTGAGAACACCGCTGAATGCGATACTCGGCTTCTCGGACATGATGCGCCGTGATGCCCTGTTGACCGAGAGCCAGCGAGAAAATCTCGACATCATCAACCGTAGCGGCGAGCACCTGCTGACCCTGATCAACGACGTGCTGGAAATGGCCAAGATCGAGGCAGGGCGCCTGCAACTGGAGATTGCCCCGTTCGATCTCGGCAACATGGTGCGGGATGTCATCGAGATGATGCAGTTGCGCGCCCGTGAAAAAGGTCTGCAACTCCTGCTTGACCAGTCGTCCGAGTTCCCGCGCCACATCAAGGGTGACGAGGCGCGCCTGCGCCAAATCCTGATCAATTTGGTCGGCAACGCGGTGAAATTCACCGGACAGGGCGGCGTGACCATCCGCCTGGGAGTGAAACAGAACACCCGGCGCCACCTGCTGATCGAAGTTGAAGACACCGGTCCCGGTATCCGTCCGGAAGACCAGAAGCGGCTGTTCGAGCCCTTCGTGCAACTGGCCGAAGGTAGCGCTGCCCAGTCCGGCACCGGCCTGGGATTGAGCATCACCCGCCAGTTCGTGCAGCTGATGGGGGGCACCATCTCTGTCGAAAGCATAGTGGGCAAGGGCTCGCTGTTCAGGATCGAATTGCCGGTAGAACTGGCGCGCACCTCCGAGGTCCTCAAGCCGGAGAACAAGGAACAAGGCGAGGTGATCGGACTCGCCCCGGGGCAGCCTCACTACCGCATTCTGATTACCGAAGACCAGATCGAGAACCAACTGTTGCTGGAACGCCTGATGACGACCATCGGTCTCGAAACGAAGATCGCGGAAAACGGCGAAAAATGCGTGCAGATATTCCAGGAGTGGCGCCCGGACTTCATCTGGATGGACCGGCGCATGCCGGTGATGGATGGGATCGAGGCAACCCGGCGCATACGCAAACTGCCCGGTGGGCACGCGGTCAAGATTGCCGCGGTCACCGCTTCGGCCTTCAAGGAGCAACAGCAGGAATTGCTCGATGCCGGCATGGACGATTTCGTGCGCAAACCCTATCGCTTCGAAGAAATCTACGATTGCCTGGCACGGCAGCTTGGCGTCAGGTACCTCTACAATGAGCCAGGCACCGATGACTCTAGCCAGCCGGCGCAGGTGCAGTTGACCACGACCCAGCTTGCCGTCCTGCCTGCCGAATTGCGCGAAGCACTGAAAGAGGCCTTGTTAAGCCTCGATGAAAATCGCATTCAGGCTGCCATTGAACAGGTCGCTGCCGTCGACAGGACACTCAGCCACAACCTGTCCAGCCTGGCCGAATACTTCGATTACCCGGCCATCCTGAAAGCGCTCGATGAAACCGGGAGTACGCCGTGAGCGAGTCCGACGGCATGTTGGGAAAAGGGCGAATTCTCGCTGTCGATGACACTCCGGCTTCGCTCAGGCTGCTGACCGACATACTTCGAAGCGAAGGTTATGAAGTGCGTTCCGCCATCAACGGTGAACTGGCCCTGAAAGCCGCTTCGATACGCCCACCTGAGCTGGTTTTACTGGACGTCCGCATGCCCGGCATGAATGGCTTCGAGGTATGCCGGCAACTGAAGGGACTGGAGGCGACGCGCGATGTGCCGGTAATTTTCGTCAGCGCCATGTCCGACACCGACGATAAACTCGCAGGATTCGGGCTGGGGGCGGTGGACTATGTCACCAAACCGTATCAGCGTGAGGAGTTGCTGGCCCGGGTACGCACGCATCTGGAGTTGTACCGGCTGAGCCATCACCTGGAGGAACTGGTCGATTTGCGCACCCACGAGCTGACTGCAGCCAGGCTCCAGGCCGAAGCGGCCAACCGGGCGAAAAGCGCCTTTCTCGCCAACATGAGCCATGAATTCCGCACTCCCATGAATTCGATTCTGGGCTTCGCCTATCTGCTGAGACATGGCGAGGTCAGCGAGAAACAGGCCGAGCAGCTGAAAAACATTGAAAGTGCCACGCAGACATTGCTCGCCATCATCGACAACCTGCTTGAACTGTCGCGGATCGAGGCAGGACAGCTGCGACTCGAACAGTCCGATTTCGCGCTGGATGCCTTGTTTGACCAAGTGTGTTCCAAGATTGCCGGGGCAGCGCGGGAAAAAGGACTGGAGATCAGGCAGGAACTGGATGATGTGCCCATGTGCCTGAATGGCGACCGGGCACGTTTGCTGCAAGCCGTGAGCAACTATGCGGATAACGCAGTCAAATTTACGAAAGCCGGTTTTGTCGCATTGCGCGTGAGGCTGCTGGAAAGACGTGGCGAATTCCTGCGTTTGCGTTTCGAAGTGCAGGACAGCGGCATTGGCATCGCCCAGGAAAACATCGAGAAAATCTTCAACCCGTTCGAACAGGCGGACGGCTCGCTTACCCGGAAATACGGCGGGAACGGGCTGGGCTTGGCCATTACGCGCAGCCTGGCGCAAATGATGGACGGCGAGGCCGGCGTCGAAAGCGAACCCGGGAAAGGCAGCCTGTTCTGGTTCACCGTGTGTCTGTCCAGCGCGCATAGCGACATCCAGCCTGCCGAGCGAGGCGCGTATTGCGGCGACCTGTCGGAGGCCACTCAGGGCGAAGATGAAGATGTGCCCGATATTGCCGACATGCAGCAAGCCGATGCCACCCTGGATGAAATGGAATCCCTGCTCGATGACCGTGACACGTTCACCCAGGAGCTTTGCCGCCAGCACAGCGGATTGCTGCGTGCGGTTCTTGGGCGGGACTATGGCGCGTTCATCAAGCAAGTCCGCGGGTTCGAGTTCGATGCGGCGCTCGGAGCACTACGCCAGGCACGCGCTTCACGACGTAGCCGGCTGCCAGGTGCTATAAATGAGACTGACATCACATGCTGACGATGCCACGTGATCGCCCTTCCGTTGGGCCAATAGTCAGCAAGCTAACCGCCTGAACCCCATGAGCGAACCCAGTCGAGGGAACATTATCGCCGCCGATGACACGCCGTCATCGCTCCGGTTCCTGGCGGATATCCTGAAGGCCGAAGGCTACGAGGTACGCTCGGCCATCAACGGTGAACTGGCTTTGCGCGCCGCCCTGGCCATGCCTCCCGATCTGATGCTGCTGGACATCAACATGCCCAACATGAATGGATTCGAGGTTTGCCGTCATCTGAAGGAGCAGGATAAAACCCGCAACGTACCGGTTATTTTCGTCAGCGCCATGTCCGACACATTAGAGAAACTGAAAGGCTTCGAACTGGGTGCCGTGGATTACGTGACCAAGCCCTACCAGCGCGGAGAACTGCTGGCCCGGGTGCGTACCCATGTGGAACTCCATAGGCTGCGCCAGCGCCTGGAGGAAATGGTCGAGGAGCGCACTCGATCGCTCCGAAAGAGCGAAATGAAACTCCGGTCTGCCCTGTTCGATTCCATTTCAGCCATTGCCGCAACCGTCGAGATTCGCGACCCCTACACTGCCGGACACCAGCGCCGTGTCGCGCAACTCGCGACAGCAATCGCGCACGAACTCGGACTGCCGGAACAAATGATCGAAGGCTTGAATCTGGCAAGCGTCGTGCACGACGTCGGCAAGATCAAGATTCCGGCGGAAATCCTGAGCAAGCCGAGCCGGCTTACCGAACTCGAATTCGCCATGATCAAGCAACATCCGCAGGTCGGTTACGAGATACTCAAGGAGGTCGATTTCCCGTGGCCGATCGCCCATTTTGTCTGGCAGCACCACGAGCGCCTGGACGGTTCGGGTTATCCCCAGGGATTGAAAGGCGATGCCATCCATTTCGAAGCACGCATCCTGGCGGTGGCCGATGTCATCGAATCGATGTCCTCGCACCGACCCTACCGCGCCAGTCTCGGAGTCGAGGCGGCGTTGGCCGAAATCGACGGCAATAGTGGCGTTCTATACGACCCGGATGCCGTCCGCGTCGCACTGAAACTGATCCGGAAAGATGGATTCCAGTTCAAGCACCACGAGACATTCGATCACCATTGACACGTGTGCCGGGACAGGCACAGCCCCGAACATGACTGGGTGACTGACAGGCAGTACGCTCTATGGCGGATTGCCGTCCCGGCCCCGTCCATGCCGTGCCGCATAACCGATTTCTCCACGCCCCAGGCCTAGGTCGTGCAGCGCACGATCATTCAGGCCGCTCAGTTCCGCCACAGCACGCCGTTGCATACCGGCCTTTGCCCATTGCTGCAGCAGCCGGCGAACAATGTTCGCCCGGCCAGGCCCAGGTCCGGCATCCCTACCAGCACAACATCGATCCGTCATGATTTCGCTCCCGAGCAATGCCAGTTGCCATGCTAGGCCGCGGACCCATGTCGTTACAGATTCAGAAAATGTTGAATTGATGCAATACAGTATTGCATCCCGGTAAACTGTATCGCCCTTGTCGGACCAACGCTGTACCGCAATGCTGCCGGTCGCCGGCCCTAGACTGGCGGCCAAGGAAGATCTGTCATGAACCTGTACGAAGACCTTGCAACGCAACTCAAGGACAACATCCGCCAGGGCGTCTATCCGCCGGGCGAGCGGGTGCCCTCGGTGCGCCGGCTATCGGAGCGGCAGGGCGTCAGCCAGGCCACCGTGGTCGCCGCTTACCGCCTGCTGGAGAGTCATGGCTGGCTGGAGGCGCGGCCGCAATCCGGCTTCTTCGCACGTCACCCAGAATCGGTGCCCCCACCGGCCCGTGGCACAGAGGCCAGCGAAGGCCCCTGCGCAGTCAACGTCACCGAACTGGCCGTGCGACTATCGCGCAACACCCAGCGTTCCGATCTGGTCTCATTCGGCGCTGCCGTGCCGCATGCCGATTTCCTGCCACTGAAAGACCTGCGCGCCTCGCTCAATCGCAGTCTGCGCGGAATCGACGATGTCGGCAGCCGCTACAGCTTCCCGCCCGGCGAGGAGGTGCTGCGCCAGCGCATCGCACGCCGCGCGGCGGAGTACGGCTGCCATTTCGGCCCGGACGACATCGTCATCACCGATGGCTGCCAGGAAGCCCTCAACCTCGCCCTGCGCGCCGTTGCCCGGGCTGGCGACATCGTCGCCATCGAAACCCCGGCCTTCTTCGGCACGCTGCAGGCCATCGAGTCGCTCGGCATGCAGGCGCTGGAAATCCCCAGTGATCCCGATACGGGCCTGAGCCTGGATGCCCTCACTCTGGCGCTCGACCGCTGGCCGGTGCAGGCCGTGGTCACGGTAAGCAACTTCAGCAATCCGACCGGCAGTCTGATGCCCGACAGCCACAAGTCGAAACTGGTCAAGATGCTGGCTGCGCGCGGCATCCCACTGATCGAGGACGACATCTACGGCGACCTCGCCCACGGTCGCGACCGTCCGCGTGCCGCCAAGGCCTACGACCGCGACGGCAACGTGCTGCTCTGCTCGTCGTTCTCCAAAACCATCGCACCCGGTTACCGGGTCGGCTGGCTGGCGCCCGGCCGCTGGCACCGGCAGGTCGAGCACCTGAAATACGTCAGTACCATGGCCAACGCAACGCTCACCCAGCTCGCTGTCGCCGATTACCTCTCCGAGAGCCGCTACGAACGCCACCTGGTCCGCGTCCGGCGTATCTACGCCGACAATCTCGCCCGAATGCAGGCGGCCATCGCCCGCTGGTTCCCCGACGGCACGCGCACCTCACGCCCGGTCGGCGGCTTCGTGCTCTGGGTCGAACTGCCGGAAGGCAGCGACACCATGGCCCTGTACGAAAAGGCTCTGGCCGCCGGCATCAGCTTCACACCCGGCCGGCTGTTCTCGCCACAGGACAAATACGGCAACTGCCTGCGCCTTGCGGCGGCGTTGCCATGGGGCGCACGGGTTGAATCGGCACTGATGGAATTGGGGAAGCTGACTGGACGGTGATTGTGTCCGGCTGGTCCGATTTGGAACTGATGAGGACAAAGTGACTGAGATGATCAACGAACCGGGACAGCCGATTGGCACGCCCTTGCCGGGCTGGACGCCGCAAGGCGTAACTGGACCTATCCTCCCTATGGCCCGTTTTCCACCACTCATTGACACGGAGTGGCCGACATTGCGGCAGGACTTTTCCACTTGGCTGGCGCCTGAAAACTTTGATAAGCACGGACGGCAGCGGACTCGCTTGAGTAAACTGACCTGGCCCTTGCTTAAGCCGCTGTAGTGCGTTGACGCGCACCCGGCCGTTACTGGTGCACTCTCCCACCTGAGACCCCGACCATGGACGCTGCCAACACCCACCAGGTCTTCGACTGGCTCTGGACCTCCGGCCAACTCAGCCGGCAGGACATCCTTGAATTGCCCGAGCTGGGCATAGACATTGTCGTGAATCTGGCGCTTCCAGCGTCGTCCAATGCCTTGCCGGGCGAGGCGGAACTGGTGACCGGGCTGGGCATGGCCTATGTCCAGATTCCGGTTGAGTGGGAGCAGCCGGAGCCGGATCAGTTCGTCCGGTTCGCAGGCGTGTTGCAAGCCTTTTCCGGGCAGAAGGTCTGGCTGCATTGCGCCAAGAACATGCGGGTATCGGCCTTCATCTATCTCTACCGCAAGCTCGTCCTCGGCGAGGACGACGCGTCCGCATCGTTCCCAATGTGCGCAGTGTGGACACCCAACCCACTCTGGCAGGCGTTCATCGACAACGTGCTAAGCCGGGGGCTCAACTCCATCTAGTCCTGGGATAGAGCGATATTGCAGCGTTGCCGAACCCACCAAGCCGCCCCTTGGCCGGCGACGTACCCGCTGGCAAAACAGGCCGTCAGCAGGTAGCCACCAGTAGGCGCCTCCCAATCCAGCATCTCCCCGGCGCAAAAAACACCGGGCAAATTACACAGCATCAGATGCTCGTCCAGTGCCTCGAAGGCGACGCCGCCGGCGGTGCTGATGGCCTCGTCGATCGGGCGCGGCGCGATAAGACGGATCTGTAGCGCCTTGATTGCCGCCGCCAGCCTTGCCGGCTCTGCGAATCTCTCCTTCGATAGACACTCGCGCAGCAGACTGGCCTTGACTCCTTTCAAGCCAAGACGGCTTTGCAGGTGACTGGACAGGGAGCGGCTGCCGCGCGGGTGGGCGACTTCTGCGGCGACTTGTTCCGGGCTGTGGTCGGGCAGCAGGTCGAGGTGAAAGCTGGCCGACCCGTCGGCCTCGATTGCGTCGCGCAGGCGTGCCGAAAAGGCGTAGATCAGGCTACCCTCGACACCGTGTTTGGTGACCACGAATTCGCCGCGCCGGGTCTCGCCGGCAAAGCTGATCGCAGCCGACTTCAGCGGCTCGCCCGCGAAGCGTTCCCGAAAGTGTTCGCTCCAGCCGACGTCGAAGCCGCAGTTGGCCGGGCGCAGCGGCGCGACGCCGATCCCGCGCGCCGCGAGCACCGGCAGCCAACAGCCGTCCGAGCCAAGCCTGGCCCAACTGCCGCCGCCCAGGGCCAGCACCGTGGCGTCGGCGGCGACAGTCTTCTCGCCAGCTGGTGTGGCGAACCGGAGCAAACCCGCCTCGTCCCAGCCCAGCCAGCGGTGCCTCACATGAATGCTTACTCCGCTGCCGCGCAGCCGGTGCAGCCAGGCGCGCAGCAGCGGTGCCGCCTTCATCTCGGTCGGGAAGACACGGCCGGAACTACCGACGAAGGTGTCGATGCCGAGTCCGCGCGCCCAGTCACGCAGGGCGTCAGGGCCGAACTGTCGCAGCAGCGGTTCGAGTTGCGGGCGGCGGTCGCCGTAGCGGGCGAGGAAGGCATCGAGCGGCTCGGAGTGGGTGAGGTTGAGGCCCCCCTTGCCGGCCATCAGGAACTTGCGGCCGACCGAAGGCATGGCGTCGTACAGGTCGACCGGAATGCCATTCTTGCTCAACACCTCGGCGGCCATCAGGCCAGCCGGGCCGACGCCTATGATGGCGACCGCCTGGGTGCCCATCAGGATTCGTCATTCCCGCGAACGCGGGAATCCAGTGTTTTCATTTGGCTAGATTCCCGTGTTTGCGGGAATGACGGAATCTTCACGAAGACTGCCCGACCATATCCAGCGCCACCGCTTCGGCCACCTCGATGCCGTCGACCGCGGCCGACAGGATGCCGCCGGCATAGCCCGCGCCTTCCCCTGCCGGATACAGGCCGCGCGTGTTCAGGCTCTGGTAGCTCTGCCGGTCGCGGGTGATGCGGACCGGCGACGAGGTGCGGGTCTCGACGCCGGTGAGCAGTGCGTCGTTCATGTCGAAGCCGCGGATCTGCTTGCCGAAGGCGACCAGCGCCTCGCGGATGGCGGTGATGGCGAACTCGGGCAGGCAAGTCGACAGGTCGGTGAGGTGGATGCCCGGCGTGTAGGACGGCACCACCGAACCGAGTTCGGTCGACGGCCGGCCGGCGATGAAGTCGCCCACCTTCTGCGCCGGCGCGGCGTAGGTTTCGCCACCGGCCTTGAACGCGGCCGCCTCCCAGCGGCGCTGGAATTCGATGCCGGCCAGCGGGTCGCCGGGATAGTCGTCGGGCGTGATGCCGACCACCAACGCGGCATTGGCGTTGCGCTCGTTGCGCGAATACTGGCTCATGCCGTTGGTCACCACCCGGCCCGGCTCGGACGCCGCCGCGACCACGGTGCCGCCCGGACACATGCAGAAGCTGTACACCGAACGGCCGTTGCCGCAGTGGTGGACCAGCTTGTAGTCGGCCGCGCCCAGTTCCGGGTGGCCGGCGAATTTGCCGAACCGGGCCTTGTCGATCAGCGACTGGGGATGTTCGACCCGGAAGCCAATGGAGAACGGCTTGGCTTCGATATGGACGCCGCGCTCATGCAGATGATAGAAGGTGTCACGCGCGCTATGGCCCACGGCCAGCACCACATGCCGGGTTGGCAAGCGCTCACCGTCCGCCAGCACCACGGCACTGATCTGGCCGTTGCCGTCCGCATCGCGCTCGATCTCGAAGTCCTCGACCCGGGCCTGGAAGCGGATCTCGCCGCCCAGTTCGATGATCTTGGCGCGCATCTTCTCGACCATGCTGACCAGCTTGAAAGTGCCGATGTGCGGCTTGCTGACGTACATGATCTCGGGCGGCGCACCGGCCTCGACGAACTCGGTCAGCACCTTGCGGCCGCGATAGCCCGGGTCCTTGATCTGGCTGTGCAGCTTGCCGTCGGAGAAGGTGCCGGCGCCGCCCTCGCCGAACTGCACGTTCGATTCCGGATTGAGCTTGCCCTTGCGCCACAGGCCCCAGGTGTCCTGGGTCCGCTCGCGCACCGCCTTGCCGCGTTCCAGGATGATCGGCCGGAAGCCGGTCTGGGCCAGCACCAGTCCGGCCAGCAGGCCGCACGGGCCCATGCCGATGATCACCGGGCGCTCGGCCAGATCGGCCGGCGCACGGGTGACGAAGTGATAGGCCATGTCCGGGGTGACCGAAACATGGCGCTCGTCGCGCAGCCGTTTCAACACGGCCGGCTCGTTGTTGACCTCGGCGTCGACGGTATAGACGAAATGGATGTCGGACTTCTTGCGCGCATCGAACCCGCGCCGGAAGACCGTGAAGCCAAGCAGTTCGCTGGCCGGCAGACCCAGCCGTTGCAGCACCGCCGTTTTCAGTGCGGCTTCGGGATGGTCGAGCGGAAGTTTGAGTTCGGTGAGACGCAGCATGCGGATTCGTCCGGGGTATTTCGGCGGCTATTTTACTTCAGCCATTCGGCGTTACGGCCTGGTTGGGGATTTCGACGAAAGCGCGGTTTTTGCCCTGGAGGAAAACCCAGGCCGGGTGAAAGCGTGATTCATTGTGAATCGACACGATTCACGACTATGGTTAATGGACAAGCTTGTGTGCGACGGCATCTCAGAACGGAGACGAATCATGGGACATTGGTTAAGGGTGGTCGCGTTGGCATTGGCCTCGGCCATGCCGTTGATCGGTATGGCGCAAGAGAAGGTGGACATTCCTTCCCGAACGCCAGGTACCTGGACCGAGTACGCGCACGGCCAGGGCGAGGCGGTAACGGTCGTCGGTTATCTCTATCTGCCGAGCGGGGCAAAAGAGCCGGTGCCGGCCATGATCCTCAAGCACGGAAGCGCCGGGTTGACCGGGGCCCAGGGCGACAATATCCGCAAGTGGGCCAAGACCCTGAACGACTGGGGCATTGCGGCTTTCATCGTCGACAGTTTCGGGCCGCGCGGCATCGGCGAAAGCGCGAGTGACCAGGGCAAGCTGAGGAGCCTGGCCGATCTTGCCGACTCCTTTGCTGCGCTGAAGGTGCTGGCGGCCAATCCGCACATCGACGCCAGCCGCATCGGCATCGTCGGCTGGTCGCGGGGCGGGGCGGTTGCGATGGAAACGGCGCTGGAAAGCGCCCGGCTGGCGGTGCTGGCGCCCGCCGATCCCAGGTTCGCTGCCCATGTCGTGTTTTACGGAATGGCCTCGCCCCAATACCGGGACACCGCCACCGACCATGCGCCGATGCTCTTCCTGCATGGCGACTCGGACAACCTCGTTCCGGTCGGGCCTACCCGCGAATTCGCCGACTGGATCCAGACGCAAGGCAACCCAGTCACCTTCCATACCTATCCAGGCGTCTTTCATGACTTCGATGTGGAAGGCGGCATCGACGGATCCGTCAGCCTGGTCCAGACAGCGCGCAACTGCGATGTGGTGGTCGATTGTTCCACCGGCCAGATCATCCGGATGGACAACAAGCCGGTGACCGGGGTCTCCGGGTTTGCCCTGATCCGCTACATGCGAGGCTGCATGGAGCGTGGCGCGGAACTGCATCCCAATGCGGCGGCGCGCGCCGATGCAGTGGAGAGGGTGCACCGCTTCCTGGCTCAGACCTTCCATATTCCGGGTTGAGCACCGAGCCCGGACCGGATGGGTCGCGAGAGCGAACCGATGAGTTGCATCGCGCGTTTTGATGTATGTTCTGCCCGCAAGCGGTCGGGCACCTCTCTACCGCCTGGCCTTGCGGCGAGGCCTTCGAATCGCCGCGAAACATAAAGGGGAAGTTGCAATGGAAAACACTGAAGCCGTCGAAAACAACGCATCCGCGAAGAACCTGACCACGATCATCTATGCGCTGTACGCGGCATCGTTTCTGGTCGGCATCACTGCCATCGTCGCCATCGTCATGAACTACATCAAGAAGGACGACGTCGCCGGAACGTTTCTGGAAAGCCATTTCCGCTGGCAGATGCGCACCTTCTGGTTCGGGCTGCTCTGGGGCGTGATCGGCGCGATTACCTCATTGATCCTGGTCGGCTGGCTGGTCCTCGTCGCCAACGGGATCTGGATCATCTACCGCATCGTCAAGGGCTGGCTGAACCTGAACGACAACAAACCGATGTACGCCGCCTGACGCCCCACTTCGTGGAACGCCCTGCGCGGCGTTCCACAGTCAAACCCTCAGCAGCACCATTTTCAGTGGCGGCTTGCCATCCGCACTGGGGAAATCCGCCTCCGGCAGGATCCACTCCGACTCGCGTATCTCCCGTCCGGCCTTGATCGCGCTGCGCTGCAACTGGCCCAACCAGGCATCACGCTCGACCTCGGCCACGTTGTTGCAGCAGATCAGCGTGCCGCCCACAGCGGTCGAGAGCAGAGCCGGCTTGAACAAGGCGGGGTAGTCGTTGACCAGATCGACCACGCCGAACGCGCTCTTGGCGAATCGGGGCGGATCGAGGAAGACCAGATCGAACTGCTGCGTCTCCAGCTTGGGAAACGGCGGCAGACGCTTGCCGCGCACCCTCTCGGGCTGGCCCAGTCCTGAGAACTGGCGCAGTGCGGCAAACACATCGCTCTGCACAAAACGCGGCCGGATCGGCAGGTCGTTCAACCGGGCGTTGTCCTTGCCCACCTTCAGGCTCGATTCGGCGAAATCGACGTTGACCACGAAGCGTGCGCCAGCCTTGGCGGCGGCGATGCCGACCCCGCAGGTATAGGCAAACAGGTTGAGCACCGACTTGTCCTTCGCCTCGGCCATCACCCGCCGCCGGCCGGCGCGCAGGTCGAGGAACAACCAGGGGTCCTGGCCTTCGTGGCGGGCCTGGATGTGGTATTTCACGCCCAGCTC
>JARLJM010000182.1 GCA_031291185.1 Parasulfuritortus sp.
ACAAAGGATATAAGCTGAAAATGTTACCCAGCTTGTGTCCCGCGACGTGGCCATTCCCAACGAGCCGGCAAATGCCGGCCACAGCAAGGACGTTCTGTCCAGACTCATGTTCCAGGCTCTCGAAGGGCTGGAGTTCGGCATTGTCATTTTCGATGCCGAAGCGGCCGGCCATCCGGTGGTCTATGTCAATCCCACTTTCCAGCGGATTACCGGTTTTCAGGTCGAAGACAGTCTGGGCCGAAGTTGCCGTCTGCTTGAGCAGAACGACGGCGACAAGTCGGCGCTGGCTACGTTGCGCCACGCGCTGTCAGCCTGTCAGCCTTGCCGGATCGAGTTGGCCCGCATGCGGGAAGACGGCAGCCAGGGCTGGATTCAGTTTTCGCTCTCGCCGATTTGCAGCGAGCAAGGGGTGACGACCCACCTGATCGGTCTGGTTCAGGACATCTCGGCGGCCAGGCAGACTCTGGCTCACCTCGAACAAAGTGAATCCCGGCTCCGAACCATCATGGTTTCGGTAGAGGAAGGCGTTCAGCTCTGGGATGAAAATGGATGCCTGATTTATGCCAATCCGGCGTCCCGGCGCCAGCTTGGAATGCTGGCAGAGGGTCAGGAACAGCCGCATCTGCTAGGCGAAGAATCTGTCCCTTTGCTGGATGAGCGATTCCCCGACCAGCATGTGCTGAGTACCGGCCAGGCGGAGAAAGAAATTCTCATGCGCCAGGAGCGGCCTGATGGCAGCCAGGGTTGGATTCGCCTCAATGCCCACCCGATCCTGGACCAGGAAACCGGCAGGTTGCTGGGTGCGGTGACTTCCACGGCGGATGTCACCGATACCGTCGAGCAGGAACAACGGCTGGAGCGGCTGGCCCATTACGATGCCTTGACCCAGCTTCCCAACCGGGTGCTGCTGGCCGATCGCATGCGACAAACCCTGGCCCGCAGCCAGCGGACACATGAGGCCTTTGCCGTAGGCATCATGGATCTGGATGGTTTCAAGCCTGTCAACGACACCTATGGCCACAAGGCGGGCGACCAGGTCCTGCGTGAAGTGGCCGGCCGGCTGATGGCCCTGGTGCGGGAGGAGGACACCGTTGCCCGCATGGGGGGCGATGAATTTGCCCTGCTTCTGGGCGGTTTCGTGACTACCCAGGATTGCGAAACGGTGCTGCAACGCATACTCAATTCGGTTGCCGCTCCCTATCTGGTGAACGGCGAAGTGGTCCGTATTTCCACCAGCATCGGCGCGACGCTCTATCCGGACGACCGGTCCGATCCGGACAAGCTGTTGCGTCATGCCGATCAGGCCATGTATCAGGCCAAACAGGATGGCAAGAACCGTTTCGGGTTTTTCGACAGCGGGCTGGAACAGCGCCACAAGGCCAATCAGGGCACTCTGCATAAAATTGGCGAGGCGCTGGGCAAGGGCGAACTCGTGCTGCATTACCAGCCGGTAGTCGACTGTCGGCAGGGCCGGGTGGTCGGTGCCGAGGCGCTGGTCCGCTGGCAGCATCCCGTCCTGGGCCTGCTCTCGCCAGCCGAGTTCCTGCCGCTGATCGAACAGGACGACCTGATCGTTGCCCTGGGTGAATGGACCATTGCCGAGGCGCTGGCCCAGATCGGACGGTGGCGCGAGCTGGGCCTCGAGATCGATGTCAGCGTCAATGTCTCCGCGCGCCAGTTGCACCAGCGCGAATTCGCCGGGCGGATACAGGGACTATTGGGCAACGCCGCCGACGGGACTGCACGGAGGCTGGATATCGAGATCGTCGAAACCGCCGCGCTGGAGGACATCAACGCGGTCAGCGAGTTGATCGAACGGCTGCGGGTAATGGGGGTCCGCATCGCTCTGGACGACTTCGGGACGGGCTACTCCTCCCTGATCCATCTGCGTCGCCTGGCGGCCGATACCCTGAAGATCGACCAGAGTTTCGTGAAGGACATGCTGGACGATCCGCTCGACCTGGCGATCGTCGAAGGGGTGATCGGGCTGGCTTCGGCCTTCCAGTACCGGGTGGTTGCGGAGGGGGTGGAATCGATTGACCACATTCTCATGCTGCTGGAGCTGGGCTGCGATCATATGCAGGGTTATGCCATTGCCCGGCCCAGGCCGGCGGATGAGTTCCTCGACTGGTTCAGGGCGTTCAGGCCCGATCCGGTATGGCAACTGGCTTCCTCGCCCCGGCTGGACAGGGCCGATTTCCAGCTCCTGCTGGCCGAGGCCAACCACCGCCACTGGGTCGACCGGGTGATTGCCTGCAGCCATGGCCAGCCTGCCGAAGAGCCGCTGGCCATGGACTACCGTCAATGCCGCTTCGGCCAGTGGTATTACGGCAAGGGCATGACCCGCTACGGCAAGCGCAAGGACTACCTCGCACTGGGCTCTCACCACCGCGAGATTCATGAATTGGCCGAGCGGCTGCGCGCCCTGGCCAAAACGGACCGGGTCGAAGAACGGGATGCCATGGAGTGCAAATTGCATGCGTCCCGTGAACATCTGGTTGAGCGGTTGAAACGCATGCGCTGGGCATCCATGGTGTCGCCGGCTTTGGACAGGAGTGAACATGACAAGCAATGATTCCGAACCCTTGCGCTGGAAAGACAGCTATTGCACGGGCGTGGCCGAGATCGATGAACAGCATCGCATCCTGGTCAATACGCTGAACGAGGCCAACGCGAAACTGACCGACGAAAGCAGCCTGGAGCTATTCGAACAACTCACCCGCGATCTGCTCAGTTACGCCCTCTACCATTTCGAAACGGAAGAGGAAATCATGAATGACTGCGGCTATATGGAGGAAAAGCAGGCAGATTGGGATCATCACCTGCGCGAACACCGCTCCTTTTCCAGTACCGTGGTATCGATCCGGGATAACCTCAAGCTGGGCAAGCGGGTACCCCGCGAGGAACTGCTGGCTTTTCTCAACAACTGGCTGGTCAACCACATCCTGCACACCGACAAGCGGTTGGGTGAGTTCGTGCTCGGGAAGAAAGAGGCCTGATGCGGGCTCAGGGCTTGCCGGTGAGTTCGCGGTAGCGCGCCTTGTCGGCATCGAACTGGGACCGGATGAGTTCGAGATTCTTGTAACGCCGAAGGATCATGGCATCGAGGCGCGCCGCGTCGGCCGGCGTCTGGTTCTGCTTGCGGATGACCAGCAGGCCGTTGAGCAGGGCCTGCTCCTGGGCCAGAACACGGTCGCGCGTCAGGTCGATCTCCTGTGAACTGCCGAAGGTCGAGAGCAGGGCGTTGTCATGCTGTTGCTGGGCACGGATGGTTTGTTCTTCGGCGGCCTTGCGGGCGAGCGCCTCCTTGTCCGCCGCGATGCGGGAGGCGCTTTCCACACGGCGGATGACACGGCCCTGCGCATCCAGTTCCTGGTGGCCGACACCGGCATACTGAGGCGGCATGCTGTCGCCATAATGGATGGTGCCGTGTTCATCCACCCATCGATAGGTCGTGGCCTGACAGGTCACTGTCATGAGCAGGATGACCAGGGTCAGGCCGCAGCCGGCGCAGAGGTTCAGTCTGTGCCGTATTGCTGGCGATAGCGGGTAATGGCTGAGCACGTATCCGCCCATTCCGGTTTCCCTCCCAGGTATTCCTGAAGGTCATTCAGGTTGACGATGCTGAGTACCGGCAACCCGTGTTGCTGGCTGACCTCCTGCACTGCCGACAATGTTCCTGTGCCCCGCTCCATGCGGTCCAGGGCAATGGCTACGGCGCCGGGCATGGCGCCTGCCGCCTTGATCAACGTCACCGATTCGCGTACCGAGGTGCCGGCGGAGATCACATCGTCGACGATCAGAATGCGGCCCTGCAAAGGCGCACCCACGATGGTGCCGCCTTCGCCATGATCCTTGGCCTCTTTCCTGTTATAGCTGTATGGCACGTTCCGGCCCAGGCCGGCGAGAGCGACCGCCACTGTCGCCGCGAGCGGGATGCCCTTGTAGGCAGGCCCGAACAGTCCGTCGAAGGCCAGGCCGGAATCCAGGATGGCCTGGGCGTAGAACTCGCCCAGTTTCTTCAGCGAATCGCCATCGTTGAACAGTCCGGCATTGAAGAAATAGGGCGACAGACGACCGGCCTTGGTCTTGAATTCGCCGAACAGCAGGACCTTGCGATCGATGGCGAATTTGAGGAATTTCTCCTTGAAGGGCTGCATGGACACTATTCCGTTGGTACGTTTGTAATCATTGTCTATGTGACACCGAGCAGCGTCAACGCAACAAAGGCGGCGAACAGCGAGAAGTGGCTCATTCCCTCGATGGCGTTGCTCTCGCCGTCATGCAGATTGTTCATTGCGGCCAGCAGGGTGACCAGCAGCATGGCGGCCTGTACCGGGGTCAGCGCCATGACGATGCGCTGGCCGGTGATCAGGGCGATGCCTTCGATCACCGGCAGGGTCAGCAGGACCGTGGCCAGAGAAGCTCCCAGGGCGACATTGACCGTGGTCTGCATGCGGTCGTGGCGCGCGGCGTTCAGCGCGGCCATCAATTCCGGGCTGGCCGAGATCAGGGCCACCATGACCGCGGGAAGCGTCACCGGGAGTCCCGTACCGGCCAACCCGGCGTTCAGCAATGTCGACAGCACCTCGGACAGGATGCCCACGCCGGCCACGGCGACGACCAGAACGCCGGCATGCAGCCAGTTCGGGCTGGAGGCCGCATCATGCGCCTCGTCCTGGACGCTGTCGTATTCGAAGAACTGCCGATGCTCGATGGTCTGCAGCCGGAGGAAGGCGATATAGAGCAGGGCCATGACCACGACCGTGAAGATCGAGTAGGCGGGCCAAGACGCATCCGGGACAAAGTCCGGAATGAACATCCCGATCCCCAGCGCCACCAGCAGCATGGCGATATAGCTGTTGGCCGAGGACAGGTTGTATTTCTGGGTTCCATGTTTGATGCCGCCGATGATCGCGGCGATGCCGATGATGCCGTTGATGTCGAGCATGACCGCGGAGTAGACCGTATCCCGCGCCAAAGTGACGGAATGGCTGGAGTACAGCATGACCGCCAGGATCACCACTTCCACCGACACCGCGGCCAGGGTCAGGATCAAGGTGCCATAGGGCTCGCCCAGACGCAATGCCAGCACTTCGGCATGATGAGCGATACGGAAGGCGACGCCGATGATCGCGGCCAGGAGCAGGAA
>JARLJM010000183.1 GCA_031291185.1 Parasulfuritortus sp.
CTGACCATCCCGCTCGACAGCCAGGCCATGGCGCTGGTGCCCTATCGGCCGCCCGGTGCATTCCAGTACGTCTCGGCAGCCGATGTGATCAAGGGCACGGCGCCGTCCGCCAATCTTGAAGGGCGCGTGGTGCTGATCGGCTCCACCGCACCGGGCATCATGGACCTGCGGGTGACGCCGACCTCGAAGCAGTTTCCCGGTGTCGAGATCCACGCCAACGTGGTCTCCGGCATCCTGGATGGCGTAATTCCCTGGGAGCCGGTCGGCGTGCACACACTCGAAGTGCTCACGATACTGGTTCTGGGCCTGATCCTTGCCGCGTTGCTGCCGTTCGCACAACCGCTGCGGGCCACCTTGCTGACCGTCGCGACGCTGGCCTTGCTGGCCGGGGTCGATCTCTACGCCTGGTCGCACTGGCACATGAACCTGCCGGTTGCCGCCGCCCTGGCCGCCGTTGCCGGACTGTTCATTCTCAACATGTCCTATGGCTTCTTCGTCGAGGCTCGCAGCAAGCTGCAGATCACCCGCCTGTTCGGCCAGTACGTGCCGCCCGAACTGGTCGACGAGATGGCCCAGGACCCGGCCCGTTACAGCCTGCGTGGCGAGTCGAGGGTGATGACGGTGCTGTTCTCCGACATCGTCGGCTTCACCAGCATCTCGGAAAAGCTGGAGGCGTCGGAACTGGCCGCCATGCTCAACGTCTACCTGTCCCACATGACCCGGCTGGTGCAGGAGCGCAAGGGCACCATCGACAAGTACATCGGCGACGCCATCATGGCCTTCTGGGGCGCGCCGATGAGCGACGAGAATCACGCCAGGGATGCGGTGCTGACCGCCATGGCCATGCAATCGACCCTGGTCGTACTCAACCAGAAACTGCAGGAGAAAGGCTGGCCGCCGGTCGCGCTCGGGGTCGGGGTCAACACCGGGCGGATGTCGGTCGGCAACATGGGTTCGGAATTCCGCATGGCCTATACCGTGATGGCCGACGCGGTGAACCTGGCCTCGCGGCTTGAAGCCCTGACCCGGCAATACGGCGTCTGGGTGCTGTGCGGCGAAGCCACCCGGGAGGCCTGTCCGGACATCGCCTTCATGCCGATCGACCGGGTCCGGGTCAAGGGCAAGGACCAGCCAGTGGCAATCTACGAACCATTGGGTGTGGCTGCGGAAGTGGCCCCGGCCCGGCTGGAGGCGGCGCGCCAGTTCGAAGCCGCGCTGGACGATTACAATGGTCAGCGCTGGACAGCGGCGGAAACGAAGCTGCGCGCATTGAACAACGAGGCGCCCTGCAAGCTGTACGACGTTTACCTGCAGCGTGTCGCCGTGTTCCAGGAAATGCCGCCGCCTGCGGACTGGGACGGCGTGTTTACCTACACGACAAAATAGCGGGGAAGGCGAGATGAAATTACGGGTACTCGGGTGTTCTGGAGGAATAGGCGGCCGCCGCCAGACCACTTCGTTCCTGCTTGACGACGATGTCCTGATCGATGCCGGTAGCGGCGTGACCCGGTTGACGCTGGAGGAAATGGCGAAGATACGCCACGTGTTTATCACCCATTCCCACCTCGATCACATCCTGTCCTTGCCGACCCTGATGGACAGCGTGGGGGTCGGCGCGGCGCTGCCGTTGACCGTGCATGCCATTCCGGAGGTGATCGCCACGTTGCGCCAGCACCTGTTCAACTGGGAACTCTGGCCGGACTTCGAACAGGTGCCTAGCCCGGAGCAACCCTTCCTGCGCTTTGCCGAATTGGCCGTGGGCAGGACGGTCGATCTGGATGGCCGCAGGATCACCGCGATCCCGGCCAATCATGGCCGGCCGGCGGTGGGTTATCGGTTGCAGGGAAAAGTGGGCAGCCTGCTGTTCTCGGGTGACACCATGAGCCACGCCGAACTCTGGCGCATCGCCAATGACTGTGCCGATCTGCGTTACCTGTGGGTGGAGTGTTCGTTTACCGACGCTCATCGCGCCATCGCCGATGCTGCCAGCCACTATTGCCCGGCCACGCTGCTGCCCGATCTGGCCGGACTCAAGCCTGGCGTCGAAGTCTGGATCACCCATCTCAAGCCCGGCAACGAGGCCGACATCATGGCCGAACTTGCCGCCCGGCCGTTGCCTTGCGGCCAGCCGCGCGCCCTGGAACCCGATCAGACTTTCGTGGTGTAGCGGTAGTCCTGGGGCAGGCCGAGGGTATCGGCCCAGACGTTCTTGGCCCAGGACTCCATGTAGGCAAATTCCAGTTCGCTTTCTTCCTTGGACAGATGGTCGCCAAGCTGGGCCACCATTTTTTTCGCTTCCGGGTCGTAGCGGAACACGGTGGCGATATGGAATGCGGTGTGGTCGGTGCTGGCCGAATAGCAGGTGTTGGTCACCACCGGCGCAGAATCCGGCGGACGGCCGTTCGCGATCTCGACCAGGGCCGCCGCGCACATCTTGCCGGTGTTGTTGGCGACCGAGCCGGATTTGGGGAAGTTGGTCAGGGTGGAATCGCCCAGCACATGGACAAAAGGCACCGAGGTCGATTCGAAGGAACGGTAGTCGATCGGGCACCAGTTGCCGTCGCTGCTGGTCCGGGCGCCCGCCATTTCGGTAAGGACCGCCGCGTGCATGGGCGGGATGATGTTGATTACACTGCCGGCCAGATCGTCGAAGTCGGTACGGACGGTCATTTTCTGTGCATCCAGCGACCGCACGTCGTTGTTGGGCCGGTAGTCGATCATGCTGTTGCTGGTCTCGTAGCCGTAGTGTTTCTTCCAGGCGGCCAGGAACAGCGGTTTCTTCGAGACGATGTCCGGGTTGCTGTCCAGCACGATGATCTTGGAGCGCGGCTTGGCTTTCTTGAAGTAGTTCGCCACCAGGCAGGCCCGCTCGTAAGGCCCGGGCGGGCAGCGGTAGGGAGCCTTGGGGATGGACATGACGAACACGCCACCGTCCGGCATCGCTTCAAGTTGCTGGCGCAGCACGCCGGTCTGCTCGGGGCCGGCCTTCCAGGCATGCTTGATGGTCTGCTGCGCCGCTGCGGTGTAGCCGGGCACCTGGTCGAACAGAAGTTCCACGCCGCCGGCCAGGACCAGACGGTCATAGTCGAAGCGCTGGCCGCCCGCCGTTCTGACCACGCGTTTCGCGGTGTCGATCGAAGTCACCTGATCCTGCACGAAGTTATCCACGGCCTGCCTGATGTAGTCGTAGGAGAAGGTCAGGTCTTCAAGCCGGTTCATGCCGGCCAGAACCGTGTTGGAGAACGGACAGGAGACGAAGTCCCGGTTGGCTTCGATCAGGGTGACGTTGACCTTGGGCGCCCAGGCCTTCAGGTAACGGGCGCAGGTGGCGCCACCGAAGCCGGCGCCGACGATGACGACCTTGGGGCCGGGCCTGCCAGCGGAGGACAGCGAGGCGCAGCCGGCCAGCGTACCGACGGTGCCGAGTGCGGCGGCCTTGAGAAAATCGCGACGATCGATAGTCATGTCCAGGCTCCTCGGGAATTGTTATTTGTGATTGGCAAACCAGTTGCCCAGGGCCACGAATTCGGCATCGGTGTAGCCGCTGGCATGGCTGGACATGATGGTGCTCGGCCGGGTGCCGTCGCGGAAGCCCTTCATCTTTTCCACGAAATAGTGTTTGTCCATTCCGGCCAGGCTGGGAATGGCACCCCGGCTCTTGCCGTCGGGGCCGTGGCAGTAGGCGCAGTTGGCCGCCATGAAGCGGACCCGGCTGTTGGTCATCAGGGAATCGGGGGCGGCGGCACAGAGTGAACTGGCAAATAACAGGGCGAGCGCGGCAAGTATTTTCATGGTGGTTTCTCCATGCTTGGCAAAACGGCGGGACCCGTGATCCTGGCGGCGCTCCATGGCAGCTACCAGGTCGTTATGGTTATTCGCGATAGTGGCGGAAATCAGGTGGCCGGGTCAACTGCTGATCCGGGCTTCGGGGGGCCGCCCGGATAGCCAGCCCATGGGTGGATATTTCGCTGGCGATGGCTTCGACCATTCGGGGCAGGGTTGCCGCAACGGCCGCTGTTATATCCATGCCCGTAGCTAGGCTTTCAGGTTCCACGCCGAACAGGATAGTGTGCTTGGGAGCCTCGTGGGTAATGAGCAGGGTGGCAAGCACGTCGGGTAGCCCGACCTGATGGGGCGACAGCTTGGTTCGGAACAGGGCGGGAATTTCCTCATCCTTGAGTTTGAGTAGTGTGCCCGGCGGGTTTCCTGCCCGAACACAGTCGGCGAGGATCAACAAGTCGCAATTGGCCAGGTCGTCCAGCAGTTCCATGGCTGAGGTACCGCCATCGATCAGCACGACTTCAGGTGGTAACTGGTAGGAGCGATCCAACTCCTGGATGGCGCGAACGCCGATGCCCTCATCGGATAAAAGTATGTTGCCGACGCCAAGAACTACGATGCGCATGATTCTGTCATCCCGTGGACTGAAAGGAGTCCGGTCGAAGCAGGATACCCTGATGACTGCGTTCCCGGTCAGGAAGCGGAATCAGGAACCTGTCTCGCACTGATTATTAGGGGTGAAACATCCGGCATGGACGGTGGATTTACGGTTTCCGTCGATGTCTAGCACATGCACCGCGCAGGCCAGGCAGGGATCGAACGAGTGAACCGTACGCAACACTTCCAGTGGCTGTTCGGCATCGGCAACCGGCGTGTTGAGCAGCGACATTTCGTACGGGCCCGGGGCGTCGTCTTCGTTGCGCGGCGCGGCATTCCAGGTGGTCGGCACCACGGCCTGATAGTTCTTGATCTTGCCCTCATCGATCACGACCCAGTGCGACAGCACGCCGCGCGGGGCTTCGTGGAAACCGACGCCCATGACCTCGTCCTTCGGGAACACCGGCTTGTTGAAGGTGTGGACATCGCCCTTGCCGATGTTATCGACCAGACGGTGCCACATGCTGTCGAGCTCGTCGACCTGCACGCTGCAGGACACGGCACGGGCGGCATGGCGGCCGATGGTCGAATGCACGGCAGCGAGCGGAATCTTGGTTCCGGCTACGGCGCTGGCAGTATCGAGCACTTGGGTCAGGTACTTCAGGGTCGGCTGGTGTTTGGCGGCGGCCATGGCCAGCACGCGCGACAGCGGACCAACCTGGGCTGGCTTGCCGTAGAAGGTCGGCGACTTCACCCAGGAGTATTTGCCGTCGTCCTGGAAGTCGGTGTACTCGGCGTTGGTCTCGCCCTTGTACGGATGCAGCACCCCGCTGCCGCCCTTGTACCAGGCGTGCTTGACGCTTTCGGTGACGCCGTCCCGGAAGTAGGGATCGCCGAAGTGGGTGATCGGCTTGAACTGGCTCAGGTCGCCGCCCGGCACGAAGCCGCCCGGCAGGGCGAACTGGGTACCCTTGCCGTCGAGCGGCAGGTCGGGCACCGACAGGTAGTCCATGATGCCGGCTCCGATATGGGTCCAGTCGGCATAGAAGGCGCCGATCGCGGCGACGTCGACCAGATAGACGTTGTGCACGAAGTCGGCCAGGTCATCGATGAACTCGCGGATCATCATCAGCCGGTCGACGTTGAGCACCGACTGGGCTTCCGGGTTGATCGGGTTGGCCACGCCGCCGACTGCGACGTTCTGGATGTGCGGTGTCTTGGAACCGAGGATGGCGACGATCTTGTTGGCCTTGCGCTGGATGTCGAGCGCCTGCAGGTAGTGACTGACCGCGAGCAGGTTCACTTCCGGGGTCAGCTTCATGGCTGGATGGCCCCAGTAGCCATTGGCGAATATTCCCAGCTGGCCGGTGCCGACGAAGCCGGAGAGCCGCTCCTTCACACTGGCGAACTGCTGCTTGCTGTTGCCTTCCCAGGACGAGAGCGATTCGGCCAGTTGCGCGGTCTTGGCCGGGTCGCCTTTCAGCGCCGAGACCACGTCGACCCAGTCCAGCGCCGACAGGTGATAGAAGTGGACGATGTGATCGTGGACGGCGTGGGCCAGGATGATGATGTTGCGGATGTACTGCGCATTGACCGGGATTTCCATGTCGAGCGCGTTTTCCACTGCGCGCACCGAGCAGATCGCGTGCACGGTGGTGCAGACGCCGCAGATGCGCTGGGTGATGGCCCAGGCGTCGCGCGGGTCGCGGCCCAGCAGGATCTGTTCGACGCCGCGCCACATCTGGCCCGAGGCCCAGGCCTTCTTGACCCGGCCGCCGTCAATCTCGCAGTCAATGCGCAGGTGACCCTCGATGCGGGTGATGGGGTCGATGGTGATGCGTTTGCTCATTTTTCTGCTCCGGATCAATGGGCGGCGTCGTGCTTGGGCAGCACGGGCAGCAGGCGGACAAGTACGATGTAACCGAGGATCTCGATGGCGATGATGCCCACAGTCAGCATGATTTCAGGCACCGACGGAAAGTA
>JARLJM010000029.1 GCA_031291185.1 Parasulfuritortus sp.
GCATGCGTTCCTCACGGTAGCGGCGCACGTCCTGCAGATACAGATCGCCGAACGCCATGCAACGCACCTCCTGGTCGCGGGCACGTGCCATGAAGTCCGTCATTGCAGCGGCATACTGCTCATTGGAGCAAGGGTAGGGGATTTCGATCAGGTGCAGGGGCACGCCGACCGCTTCGGCCTGCTTGCACAGCAATTCGACACGCACCGCATGCATGGCGACCCGGTCGAAGGCCGTGTTGATCGTGGTGAACAGGCCGGTCACTTTGTACTCGTCGGACTGGCGCAGAACATGCAGCGCCCAGGCGCTGTCCTTGCCGCTGCTCCAACTGAGCCAGGTACGTTTCCGCATCGCGTTTTGATACCAGTCTAAGTCAGGTTGGGATCCGTAGCGTTCATTACCGGCTGATCGGCTTGTAGCGAATCCGCTTCGGCTTCGCCCCTTCCTCGCCCAGACGGCGTTTCTTGTCGGCCTCGTATTCCTGGTAGTTGCCGGCGAAGAATTCCCAGTGCGAGTCGCCTTCGCAGGCCAGGATGTGGGTGGCGATCCGGTCGAGGAACCAGCGGTCGTGGGAGATGACCAGGATGCAGCCGGCGAATTCGAGCAGGGCGTCTTCCAGTGCGCGCAGGGTTTCCACGTCGAGGTCGTTGGACGGTTCGTCGAGCAGCAGGACATTGCCGCCCTGGATCAGGGTCTTGGCCAGGTGCAGCCGGCCGCGTTCGCCACCGGACAGGTTGCCGACGATCTTGCCCTGGTCGCCACCCTTGAAGTTGAAGCGGCCGAGGTAGGCGCGGCTGGGCATTTCGAAGCGGCCGACGGTGAGGATGTCGGCGCCGTCGGCGATGGCGTCGAACACGGTCTTGTCGGCGGGCAGGCCTTCGCGGGACTGGTCGACCGAGGCGATCTTCACGCTCTGGCCGATGTCGATGGCGCCGCTGTCCGGCTGTTCCTTGCCCTGGATCATGCGGAACAGGGTGGACTTGCCGGCGCCGTTGGGGCCGATGACGCCGACGATGGCACCGGGTGGAATCTGGAAGCTGAGGTTGTCGATGAGCAGGCGGTCGCCGAAGGACTTGGTGACGCCGTTGAACTCGATGACCTTGTCGCCCAGACGTTCGCCGGGCGGAATGAAGATTTCCTGGGTTTCGTTGCGCTTCTGGTATTCGACGCTGTTCATTTCCTCGAACCGGGCCAGACGGGACTTGGACTTGGCCTGACGGGCCTTGGGGTTCTGGCGAACCCATTCCAGTTCCTGCTTCATCGCCTTCATGTGGGCGTCGATCTGCTTGTTTTCGGTTTCCAGCCGGGCCTCTTTCTGTTCCAGCCAGCTGGAGTAGTTGCCCTTCCAGGGGATGCCGTGACCGCGGTCGAGTTCGAGAATCCATTCGGCGGCGTTGTCGAGGAAGTAGCGGTCGTGGGTGACGGCGACCACGGTGCCGGGGAAGCGGACCAGGAACTGTTCCAGCCATTCCACCGATTCGGCATCGAGGTGGTTGGTCGGTTCGTCGAGCAGCAGCATGTCGGGCTTTTGCAGCAGCAGCTTGCACAGGGCGACCCGGCGTTTCTCGCCGCCGGACAGCTTGTCGATGACTGCGTCCCAAGGCGGCAGGCGCAGGGCGTCGGCGGCGATTTCCATCTGCGTGGCGGTGTCGTTGCCGGCGGTGGCGATGATGGCTTCGAGGCGGGCCTGTTCCTCGGCCAGCTTGTCGAAGTCGGCGTCTGGCTCGGCATAGGCGGCATAGACCTCTTCCAGTTTCTGCTGGGCTTGCATGACCTCGCCCATGCCGGCCTCGACCTCTTCGCGCACGGTCTTGGCCGGGTCGAGATCGGGCTCTTGCGGCAGGTAGCCGATGGAGATGCCGGCCAGGCGCTGGACCTCGCCGTCGAATTCCTTGTCGACGCCGGCCATGATCTTGAGCACGGTCGACTTGCCGGAGCCGTTCAGGCCGAGCAGGCCGATCTTGGCGCCGGGGAAGAAGGACAGCGAGATGTCCTTGATGATCTGGCGTTTGGGGGGAACGATCTTGCTCACGCGGAGCATGGACATTACGTATTGGGCCATGGTGTTTTCGTGTGTTTTAGAAACCGGTGAAAAGGAAATCCAGCGCGGCTAGGATGTCGTTACGCTGAGCGGATAGATTGCCGATAGGCTTACTGAGCAGGCGACGGGGAACGGCAGCCATGTCCTGGGCCAGGACGACCAGTGGCTGTTCCTCGACGGTCACTCTTGGGTTCAGTCTCAGGATCGGCAATTGTTCTATGGTCGACGGATCAGCCAGGGGCAGAACAACTACGGTTGGCAGTTCGTCCAGCAAGTCAGACTGAACCTCGATCACGTAGGGGATGACCTTGGCCGAACCGGGGTCGGGGTTGG
Organism: Parasulfuritortus sp.; assembly: GCA_031291185.1. Classification (GTDB taxonomy): domain Bacteria; phylum Pseudomonadota; class Gammaproteobacteria; order Burkholderiales; family Thiobacillaceae; genus Parasulfuritortus. The sequence goes on from JARLJM010000029.1 coordinate 2,373, forward strand.
TGTGAATGTCGAACTGCGCCATCAGGACTCATTCATGAGGCGTCGGAATTTGTCGGAGAACAGGCCATGTTTCTCGATATGGCGGTTGTACGCTTCGATGGCAGCGTGGTTTTCTGCTTTCCACTGTTTTTCCTTGGCCTTCTTGACCTCGGCTTCGAGCGCGACTTCCAGCGTGCGGGACAGGTTGATGCCCAGGGCGCGTGCCTCTTCGAGCAGGTCGACGCGCAGGCTGAGATTGGTGGCTTTCTTGACGACAGTGTTCATTGAGGCACTCCTTGCGCCTGTTTGATGCGCATAGACTATACGCATCAAACAGGCGTGGCAAGGTGCCTAGCCAAGCCGTTCGGCCAGCGTCTTTTCCAGCTTGATCTGATCGATCGTGAAGTTGCGGATGCCTTCGGCCAGCTTCTCGGTGGCCATGGCGTCCTCATTCAAGTCCCAACGGTATTGGGCCTCGGTCATGAGCGCCGGGCGGGGCTGGATCGGGCCGTCGTAGACCAGTTTGCGTTCGACCGGCGCCTCGCTGGCGGCCAGTTCGTCCATCAGATTGGGGCTGATGGTCAGCCGGTCGCAGCCGGCCAGGGC
>JARLJM010000184.1 GCA_031291185.1 Parasulfuritortus sp.
ACCCTGGCGATTCACGCGATGGAGGACGACATGTCCTCGCCCCGCAACCCGGAATACCTGATCCGGCACATCCGCTCCCGCCTTACCCGATATGTCGTGCTCCGGGACAGCTATCACATGATCACGCTGGATCAGGAAAAGGATCGGGTGCTGGCGGAAACGCGTGATTTCCTTGACCGGGTAATGGGCGCGGAAGCGCAAACGGACACGCAAAAAAGCAACGTTTATCCGATAACGAAAACCCGATGATGGAGATATCCTGATGGATGTTTTGCCCCTTATTCTGAATGTGTTGCATGAACGCTATGACATCGCCATCGAATCGGTGACGCCTGAAACCACGCTCGAATCGCTCGATGTCGATTCACTGGGTCTGGTCGAACTGATGTTCGAGGTTGAAGACCGGCTCGGTATCCCGGCCCCCAAGGATTTCGAGACGCCTGTCACGGTGGCTGACCTGGTGAAGATCGTCCAGACCATGCGCGAGGCAAGCCTGGGGCAACCGGCGTGACCCGAAGGCGGGTGGTCGTCACCGGTATTGGAGCCGTGACGCCACATGGGGACAATCCCCATCATTTCTTTGATGCCCTGTTGCGTGGCGAATCGGCCATTCGCCTGTTCAAGCCTGAGGATGTGCCTCATCCGGTGGCCATTCCCGCGGGCTATTGCGCGACCTTCGATGGCGTCGCCAGCCTGGGGCGCAGCCGCGCGAACGGGATGGACCGCTTCAGCCAGATCAGTACCTTTGCGGCACAGTCGGCCTGGCAGGACGCCGGCTTGGATCGGGACGAGTCCCTGCCCAGGAATGATATCGGCGTGTTCTGGGGAACGGGCGGCGGCGGATTGTCGACCACCGAGCGCAGCTATCGTGATTTGTATCTGCGCGACAAGGCCCGGATATCGCCGGTCTCCGTGATACTGGGCATGAACAATGCCGCGGCATCGCATATTGCAATGGGCTTGGGACTGGGCGGGGCGAATTTCACCTACTCGGTCGCCTGCGCTTCTTCGGCCATTGCCATCGGCGAGGCCTTCCGGAGGGTGCGCTCAGGCGAAACCCCGGTGATGCTGGCAGGGGGTTCGGAAACGCCGTTGGTCTATGGCGTGATCCGCGCCTGGGAGTCATTGCAGGTATTGGCGCCGGGCGACGAAGCGAGCGCTTACAGTGCCTGCCGGCCTTTCGATATGGAACGTCAAGGACTGGTCCTGTCGGAAGGTGCCGGGGCCATCGTTCTGGAAGACTGGGAACATGCGGTCAATCGAGGCGCACACATCTATGCCGAACTGTCCGGTTATGGAACCAGCTGCGATCACACCCACCTGTCCCGCCCTGACCCTGCAGGCCAGATCCGCGCCTTGGCGGCAACCCTTGCTGATGCCGGCATGCAGGCAAGCGAAATCGATTATGTGAACGCCCACGGCACGGCCACGCGGGAAGGCGATGCCGCTGAAATCTCGGCCCTTACCCAACTCTTTGCCGATCACTCGGGCCAGGTGGCGATCAGCGCCACCAAGTCCATGCATGGCCATACCATGGGTGCGGCCGGCGTAATCGAGGCGATAGTCACGATCCTGGCACTGGAACGGCAAGCCATTCCGCCGACGGCGAATCTGGCAACGGTTGCGCCTGAATGCACGGGATTACGGCACATCACGCAAGGCGAAACTGGTGTGCATGTCCGCGCCGCCCTATCCAACTCATTCGCCTTTGGCGGCTCCAACGCGGTACTGGCATTTCGCGAGCACGCTGATTCCTAGCCCTGCACGGGGCTGCTCACGTATCGCCGGGCTCTCGGGCATGAACCATCGGGTGGCCTGTTTTCGGTAGCCAGCGTCGTAGCCCCGGCGTGGTGATCACCGTACTGAAGATCGCCATCAGCACCAGCATGGTGAAAACCTGCTGCGAGATCACGCCCAGATCGAGGCCGACGTTGATGACGATCAGCTCCATCAAGGCGCGGGTGTTCATCATGATGCC
>JARLJM010000030.1 GCA_031291185.1 Parasulfuritortus sp.
CCTGGCCGTGGCCCGCGCCGGGGCGGCAGCCAGCAACCTGCCCCTGTTCCGCTATCTCGGCGGATCCGCCGCCTGCCGTCTGCCGGTGCCCATGTTCAACATCCTGAACGGCGGCGTACATGCCAACTGGCAGGGCACCGATCTGCAGGAATTCATGATCGCCCCGGTCGGCGCGCCCAACTTCGCCGAGGCGCTGCGCTGGGGCGCCGAGGTCTATCACGCCCTGAAGAAAGTGCTGAAGGACGCCGGTCACTCGGTCGGTGTCGGCGACGAGGGCGGTTTCGCGCCGGCCCTGAAGCGCAATGTCGATGCCCTGGAACTGATCGTCCAGGCCATCAAGGCCGCCGGCTTCCGGCCCGGCGACGATGTCGCCATCGCCCTCGACCCCGCTTCCAGCGGCTTCTTCGAGGACGGGCTGTACCACCTGCGTACCGAGGGCCGCAAGGTCGATGCCGCCGAGATGGTCGCCATGTACGCCGACTGGGTGGACCGTTTCCCGATCGTCGTGCTGGAAGATGGCCTGGCCGAAGACGACTGGTCCGGCTGGAAGCTGCTCAACGAAAAGCTGGGCGACCGGATCGAACTGGTCGGCGACGACCTGTTCGTCACCAACGTCGAGCGGATCCAGCGCGGCATCGACGAAAACGTCGCCAACGCGGTGCTGATCAAGCTCAACCAGATCGGCACGCTGACCGAGACGGTGGCCGCCGTGAACCTGGCCTACGGCGCCAACTGGGGCGCGATGGTGTCGCATCGCAGCGGCGAGACGGTGGACAGCTTCATCGCCGACCTGACCGTGGCGCTGGGCACCGGCCACCTCAAGACCGGCGCACCGTGCCGAGGCGAGCGGGTCGAGAAGTACAACCAGCTGATGCGGATCGAGGAATATCTGGGCGAATCGGCGGTCTATGCCGGGCGCAAGGCCTTCGTGCGCTGAACAGTGGAATTGGCGCCGGGGAGACAACAACCCGACTTGTCCCCTGGTCGCCGCAAAAATACTTTTTCCTTTTCGGGGTCGTTTCATGGAAGTGAATCAATCGAATCTGGCGCGCCACATTCTTCCGACGTCGGCCACGATGCTCGGGGTCTGCATGACCGTCATTTCAATCATCAAGCTGCTGCACATCGGCCATCCGGGCACGCTGATCGACAAGCTGCTGGCGCTGGACAGTCTGGCATTCCTGATCAGCGCGGTTTTTTCCTACGCCTCCATGCGCTCGGCGTCTTTGACTAGTCTCGAAAGACATGCCGATCTGGCATTCATCATCGGACTCATCGGCATGGGCATCTGTGCGCTCCTGCTGGCGTTCGAGCTGGTTTGATTCATGCCGGAACGCACGTTGCACGTATTCACTCCAGCCTGAATCCAGCCTAGCCGAACCAGGCCCATGCCCACAGGCCCGCACCACCGGCGGCCGAAATGGCGGCCAACGCAAACAGCCAGCGGGCGCGGGTCAATACAGTGATCGACGCCAGGGAAATGGCGATCTGAATCAGGGTCATCGCCCGTGCAAGGAAATGGTGCGGATGAAGCGCCTGTTCGCTGGCCATATTGGCGGCCTCCGACTTTTTCTCGAACGCTTCGGCCTTGGCCTTGATCTCGTCCTTTTCCTTGGAGTACTTGGCGATCTGCTGGCGGTAGTAATCCTGTTTGTCGCGCGGACCCAAATCCGCCGCCATTTCCATCAGATGGCCCTTGGTGCTTTTCGCCTCGTAGTAATTCCACTGATCCGAGGCGAGCGATTTTTGCAGCACGGCTTCATTTTTATAGAGCATGGCTTCGTTTGCCGTGCTCCCGCCCTGGTAACTGACAACGGCCCCTATCGTGGACAGGATGGCGGTGAAGATCGCCACCTGCTGCGCCAAGCCGGGGCCATGGTGGGCCTCATGTTCGACCGCATGATCATGCGCGCCATGGACGTGAAAATGTTCTTCGGACATTGGTTTCTCGATTTTATGGAAGGTTAAAGTCTGGAAGGATGGGAGGTTAATGGAGATTAGCCGGGACGTCCGCACATGCATCCGGCAGACCGTTCAACCCTTCCTGCTCGTGCGTGAAGGCGGGGTGGCGGCCCCCATCGGGATCATCCACGATATGTATTACGTAGACGCTGTCGAAATCGGAGTCTGCCCATTTCGGCACGACGTCCGGGTTGGCATTCAACCTGGCCAGCAGGCGTCTGGCCAGGGTCTCGCCCCAGTGGTGTTCCCACGCCACGACTCGTGTACCGGGCGGACCTGCCAGCAGGGCTGTCGCAAGCTGGTTGACCTGGGTCATCCCGTATTCGACATGGACGGGCAAGCCGCTCCTGATGGCCAGGGGCTCGATCGTGGCCAGCGGTCTGACGTAGGCATAGGGTATGCCCTTGTCTTTCTTGAGCACAGACGGGTTGGGGGCATAGATCGCCATCGGCTTGCCATAGCGGGACAACAGGACCGGTGCCAGTGCCAGGGATCGGTTGAGTCCCTGGCACGTCAGCTGGCCCAGACCCATGGCAGGTTTCTCGGCATGTCTCACGATGACGATGGTGTTATCCGACCAGGCCGAAGTGGACAAAACGGAAATCGGCATCAATAACGCGACCATCACGTATTTCAAAAGTGTCATGGGATTTGCTGTGAATTCGAGGAAAGGGTTGGACGCATGATTATTCCATGGCGACGACCAAGTCGGCATTTTGCGTATCCAGCCTTAATCTTTTCTTAACGCCTATCCCGGCAGTCTTAGCCACATCTTTACCAGAGAGCATCTAGAGTTCAAAACACCCCAGCTTAATCAGCAAGGAGTTGCCATGGACCTGATCTACCTCGCAGGCATCTGCCTGTTCTTCGCATTGATGGCCAGCCTGGCCATCGGGTGCGCCCGATTAGGAGGTGCCAAATGAGCTGGCTGCTCATCGTCAGCGCCGTCGTCGCGGTCGCGCTGCTCGTCTACCTGATCGCCGCCCTTCTCCATCCTGAGGACTTTTCATGACCAATCATGCCTGGCTCCTGCTCGGAGCCTATCTGGCGATCCTGCTGCTGGTCGCAAAACCGTTCGGCATCTATATCGCCAACATAATGGAAGGCCGTCCGTCGCTGGCCCTGCGCCTGGGCGGCGGAACCGAATCCCTTCTCTATCGCCTATGTGGCATCCGCAAGGACGAGGAAATGGGCTGGCTGAACTATGCCCTGGCCATCCTGCTGTTCAACGTGCTCGGCGCGCTGGCGGTCTATGGGCTGCAGCGGCTGCAACTCTGGTTGCCGCTGAATCCGCAGGCGATGACCAACGTCAGCCCGGATTCGTCGTTCAACACCGCCGTCAGCTTCGTCACCAATACCAACTGGCAGGGTTATGTCGGCGAGGCGACGATGAGCTATCTGACCCAGATGCTCGGCCTGGCAGTGCAGAACTTCTTCTCCGCCGCCACCGGCATCGTCGTGGTCATCGCCCTGATCCGCGGCTTCGCACGACACACGGCCAAGACCATCGGCAACGCCTGGGTCGACCTGACCCGGATCACGCTTTATGTGCTGCTGCCGATCTCGCTGGTCTATGCCGTGTTCCTGGTCGGCCAGGGCGTCATCCAGAACTTCGACGCCTACAAGGACGTGACCACCGTCGAGGTAACGAAATACGATGCGCCCAAGCTCGACGCCGCCGGCCAGCCGGTCAAGGACGCCAAGGGCAATGCCGTTACCGAAACCGTCTCGCAACCGACTCAGATCCTGGCCATGGGCCCGGTCGCCTCGCAGGAAGCGATCAAGATGCTGGGCACCAACGGCGGCGGTTTCTTCAATGCCAACTCGGCGCATCCTTTCGAGAACCCAACGCCGCTGACCAACTTCATCCAGATGCTGTCGATCTTCCTGATCCCGGCCGCGCTGACCCTGACCTTCGGCCGCATGGTCGGCGACATGCGCCAGGGCTGGGCGGTGCTGACCACCATGACGCTGCTGTTCGTGGTCATGGCCGTTACAGCGATGTACTTCGAGCATCAGGCCAACCCGCTACTGACCCAGCTCGGCGTCGATCCGGCCATGGGCAACATGGAGGGCAAGGAGACCCGCTTCGGCATCGCTGACTCGGGCCTGTTCGCCACCATCACCACGCTGGCCTCGTGCGGCGCGGTCAATGCCATGCATGATTCCTTCACGCCCATGGGCGGTTTCGTGCCGCTGTGGAACATGATGCTCGGCGAGGTGGTATTCGGCGGCGTCGGCACCGGGCTATACGGCATGCTGGTGTTCGCCATCATGGCGGTGTTCATCGCCGGTCTGATGATCGGCCGCACGCCGGAATACCTGGGCAAGAAGATCGAGGCGTATGAAATGAAGATGGTGTCCATCGCCATCCTGGTCACGCCGCTCCTGGTGCTGGCCGGTACGGCCATCGCCGTCATGGTCGATGCGGGGGTCGCCGGCATCGCCAACCCCGGCGCCCACGGCTTCTCGGAAATCCTCTACGCCTTCACCTCGGCCGCCAACAACAACGGCAGCGCCTTTGCCGGGCTGTCGGCCAACACGCCGTTCTACAACGTCATGTTGAGCATCGCCATGTGGTTCGGCCGCTTTGGCGTGATCGTGCCGGTGCTGGCCCTGGCCGGTGCCCTGGCCGCCAAGAAGCGCATCGCGGTCAGCGCAGGCACCATGCCGACCCACGGCCCGCTATTCGTCGTGCTGCTGATCGGCACCGTCGTATTGGTCGGCGCCCTGAACTACGTTCCCGCGCTCGCGCTCGGGCCGGTGGTCGAGCACCTGATGCTCTGGTCCGGTCGCTGAGTCGAAGGAGATAAACAAATGTCGCACAAGAAATTGGCCATGTTCGATCCGGTGCTGGTCAAGCCGGCGATCATCGATTCATTCAGAAAACTGAACCCCGCCGTACAGTGGCGCAACCCGGTCATGTTCGTCGTCTATGTCGGCAGCATCCTGACTTCAATACTTTGGCTGCAGGCCCTGGCCGGGCAGGGCGAAGCCCCGGCCGGATTCATCCTCGCCGTGTCGCTCTGGCTGTGGTTCACCGTACTGTTCGCCAACTTCGCCGAGGCCCTGGCCGAAGGCCGTAGCAAGGCCCAGGCGGCTTCGTTGCGCGGCCTCAAAAAGGAGACCATCGCCAAGAAGCTCAAGGGCCCCCATGCTGCGCGCGAGTGGCAGACGGTGCCCGCCACGGAACTGCGCAAGGGCGATTGCTTCATCGTCACCGCCAGCGAAACCATCCCGGCCGACGGCGAGGTCATCGAAGGCGTGGCCTCGGTCGACGAATCCGCCATCACCGGCGAATCGGCGCCGGTGATCCGCGAGGCGGGCGGCGACTTCTCGGCCGTCACCGGCGGTACCCGCGTGCTGTCCGACTGGCTGGTGGTGCGGGTCACGGTCAACCCGGGCGAGACCTTCGTCGACCGCATGATCGCCATGGTGGAGTCGGCCAAGCGCCAGAAGACGCCGAACGAGATCGCGCTGACCATCCTGCTGGTGGCGCTGACCATCGTCTTCCTCGGCGTCACGGTCACCCTGCTGCCCTTCTCGATGTTCAGCGTCGGCGTGGCCAAGGCCGGTACGCCGATCTCCATCACGGTGCTGATCGCCCTGCTGGTCTGCCTGATCCCGACCACCATCGCCGGCCTGCTGTCTGCTATTGGGGTGGCCGGCATGAGCCGCATGATGCAGGCCAACGTGATCGCCACCTCCGGCCGCGCGGTCGAGGCGGCGGGCGACGTCGACGTGCTGCTGCTCGACAAGACCGGCACGATCACTTTGGGCAACCGCCAGGCGACCAACTTCCTGCATGCCGCCGGCGTGAAGGAAGCCGAACTGGCCGACGCGGCGCAGCTTTCATCTCTGGCCGATGAGACGCCGGAAGGCCGCAGCATCGTGGTGCTGGCCAAGGAGCGGTTCAACTTGCGTGGCCGCGACGTGCAGGAACTGGGTGCCAGCTTCGTCCACTTCACCGCCCAGACCCGGATGAGTGGCGTCGACCTGAACGGCCGCGAGATCCGCAAGGGCGCCTCGGAGGCCGTGCGCGCCTATGTCGCCGAACGCGGCGGCCACTTCCCGGCCGAGGTGGAAACCATCGTCGAGAATGTCGCCAAGCGCGGTTCGACCCCGCTGGTAGTGGCCGAGTCAGTGAATGGCCATGCCCGGGTGCTGGGCGTGGTCGAGCTCAAGGACGTGGTCAAGGGCGGCATCAAGGAGCGCTTCGCCGAACTGCGCCGCATGGGCATCAAGACGGTGATGATCACCGGCGACAACCGCCTGACTGCCGCCTCCATCGCCGCCGAGGCGGGCGTGGACGACTTCCTGGCCGAAGCGACGCCGGAGGCCAAGCTCAAGCTGATCCGCCAGTACCAGGACGAAGGCCGCCTGGTCGCCATGACCGGCGACGGCACCAACGACGCCCCGGCCCTGGCCCAGGCCGATGTCGCGGTGGCCATGAACACCGGCACGCAAGCGGCCAAGGAGGCCGGCAACATGGTCGACCTCGACTCCAACCCGACCAAGCTGATCGAGGTGGTGGAAACCGGCAAGCAGATGTTGATGACACGCGGTTCGCTGACCACGTTCTCCATCGCCAATGATGTGGCCAAGTATTTCGCCATCATCCCGGCCGCCTTCGTCACCACCTACCCGCAGCTCGCCGCGCTCAACGTCATGGGTCTGGCCAGTCCGGCCTCCGCCATCCTGTCGGCGGTGATCTTCAACGCGCTGATCATCATGTTCCTGATCCCGCTGGCGCTGAAGGGCGTGAAATACCAGGCCCTGGGCGCCGATGTCCTGCTGCGCCGCAACCTGCTGGTCTACGGCCTGGGCGGCCTGATCACGCCCTTCATCGGCATCAAGCTGATCGACATGCTGATCGCCGCCGCCGGCCTCGCCTGAGAAAGGAATCCATCATGCAAACCCTTATTCGTCCTGCTGTTACCCTGTTTGTGATGCTGTCCGTGGTGACCGGTATCGTCTATCCCCTGGCCGTGACCGGCATCGCCAAGGTCGTGTTCCCCGATCAGGCCGCCGGCAGCCTGATCGTCAAGGACGGCAAGCCGGTCGGCTCGGCGCTGATCGGCCAGAACTTCTCCGACCCGAAGTACTTCTGGGGCCGCCCGTCGGCCACCGGGCCGATGCCTTACAACGCCAGCGCGTCGGGCGGCTCCAACCTTGGGCCGCTCAACCCGGCCCTGATCGATGCCGTCAAGGGCCGTATCGAAGCGCTCAAGGCGGCTGATCCCGGCAATTCCGCGCCGGTTCCTGCCGATCTGGTGACCGCCTCAGGCAGCGGCCTGGACCCGCACATCAGCCAGGCCGCGGCCGAGTATCAAGTGATGCGTGTGGCCCGCCTGCGCGGCCTGCAAATTTCGGCGGTCCAGCGGTTGATCTCCGACAACACCGAAAACCGGCAGCTCGGCTTCCTTGGCGAAAAGCGGGTCAATGTGCTGGCCCTGAATCTGGCGCTGGATCGACTGGCCAAACCCTAATCCATCATGGTTTTACTGGATTTATTAATGGCACTGGCCGCCCTGGCGATACCGATCCTGTTTGCCTGGGTGATCGTGAGCTATGTGAACACAAGCCAACCAAACAAACTGAAAAGGAAACTGAAGAAATGAATTGCCCCATCGCCTTCCGCCCTTTCGTCCTGGTCGCTGCCCTGGCCGCTCTGCCGGCCTTCGCGGACGCCACCATGGACAAAACGGCGCCGGACTATACCCTGACCAGCAACGTCTATCTGACTTCGGATTACTACTTCCGCGGCATTACCCAGACCTGGCACAAGCCGGCCATCCAGGGCGGCGTCGACTTCAACCACAGCAACGGTCTTTATGCCGGCATCTGGGGTTCCAATGTCTCCAATAATTCCTACCCCGGCGGCTCCGCTCTGGAGTTCGACTATTACGGCGGCTACAACGGCAAGTTCAATGACGATTGGGGCTACACGGTCGGCGGCCACGGCTACCTGTATCCGGGCGCCAACTACAACAAGGCGGCCACGCCTGGCGCCGATCAGTCGTTTGACTCGTTCGAGGTCAACGCCGGCATGTCCTGGAAGTTCATCTCGGTCAAGTACTCCTATTTCCTGACTGACTGGTTCGGCGGCAACCAGAACACCTACCCCGGTTCCTACAGCGGCAGTTCCGAGCACACCAGCTATCTGGAAGCCAACGTGGCCTACGAAATCGTACCCACCTGGACCCTTAACCTGCACGCCGGCCAGACCAGCGTCCAGGGACTCGCTGCCGGCGGTGTAAATCCGGGTTACAGCGACTACCTGATCGGCATGACCAAGGGCTTTGATGGCGGCTGGACGGCCCAGCTGGGCTATGTGAAGTCCTCCTACAAGGACAGCGCCTTCTACAAACCCACCGTCTCGTTTGCCAACAGTGACACGCTGTCCGATCCGGGCGACGGTCGCCTGATCCTGACGGTTGGCCGGGTGTTCTGAATACCTGTTGCAGCAGGGAGTGAATACGGTCAAGGCCTGAACGATTCATGTAGTCGCTTCACCGCCAGGTGTTCGGCCCGCCAGTTGGCGGGCCTTTTTTATTTTCTCTCCGGCATCCCCCCCTCTGACCGGGAGCGGTCTTTATCAAATCTTGATACCGGCAGCCCAAGTCTTGACGGAATCATAAGGCTGTCCTGCCTAGCATTGGTGGTGTGGAAGCGATCCTGGGTTTATCGGGATCGAAACTTCCTTCCTGGCATTGATTTATGGAGGCGCATTATGATGAGAATACGCTGGATCAAGGACGAGGAAGGTCGACTGACCTCCGTCTGGACACCTGTTGCGCAGGGCAATGCGGATATTCCTGCTGGATTGGTCCCCGCCGTTCGGCTCATCCAGCCCGACGCGCGAATCAAGCTGCCCGAAAACAGTTGTCTACGGAAGGCAGCCTGATCATGACCGCGGGCAGAAACCTCCTGGCCATGATGAAGCCGCATCGTTTCATCAACACATGGAAGGCCATCAATGTGAACCTGATCGCAAGCCGCCTGGGCAAGGAAGACATCCTTCTTGATGTCGAAGTTTCGAGCAAGGGCGCGCTTTTCGATGCCATCGGCCAACACATGGAACAAGAACACTCCCTGTCGTGCGAGGCCGTAGCCTCCAGCCTTGGCCGGCGCGAACTGCTTGGCTCCACGGGCCTGGGCGACGGCTTTGCCATTCCGCACGCACGGGTCAGGAACCTGGACCGAATCAGGATCGCCTATCTACAACTTAAATCACCGATCCCGTTTGATGCCACAGATGGCAAACCGGTATTTGACATCCTGGTCCTGCTGGTGCCGAAGGAAGCCGCCGATGAACACCTGAAGGTGCTGGCCGAGGCTTCCCGGATGTTCGGCAACAAACGATTCCGGGCTCGTTTACGGGAGTGTGCCGACCCAGCCGCAGCCAAGCAGTTGTTCGATAGCTGGCATTCGTCACCCTCGTGGTTTCACTAGTCCTGCCGTTTTTCTTCATCAGCCGGGGCGAGCGCATCCGGCAGACGATTCTTAGCGATTTTTAATATCCGGACCTTCAATCTTTACGACTTTTTGATGTGCCAACCACTAGCCTTATTCCATCACGACAACAGGAACCGACATGAGCATCGTCAAGCAAGAACAGGAGCCCCCCTCGTACCCTTCGACCGAAGACACGGTGTGTATCGGCATTGCCCTCGTGGGTGAAGTCATTCAGATCGCCGCCCGTGCTGGCGGCCGCGAAATCGGCCAAGGCCGGTTCCCGGCCAATTCGCTCGGTACCGCAGCCCTGTTGAATTACCTGACCGACTGGCAGACGCCTCTGCGACTGGCCGTGGCCACAGCCGGTGCGGCTGCGCTCGGTCTTGCCTTGACCGTCGGGGCGCCTCGTGGCCGCGAGGTATTCCTGGTTTCCGCGCAGTCGATGCATGCCGTGTCGGACCTGGCCCGTTATGCCGAACGGGCCATCTGACGGAAAGAACGTCATGACGGTCCATGTTTGTCCGATCTGCGGCAAGACGCATGAAGTCGTTCCGGCGTTCCATCAGGTGGCCTGGGGACGGCAACTTTGCTGTTCCTGCGATTGCGAACTGGAACGGCGACGACGCGTGCGCAGGCAGTTGCATGAAACCTGCGCGCAACGTGCACAGAAGGTCCCTTGAACGTACACTGAGCCCATGACCGCCAACGATCACAGTCCCGAAACGCACGACCTGCGAGCCGAGGGTGGTCGTACGGTGCGCCATTTTCGCCAGGTATTGCTTTGGCCACTGCAGCTCAGCGTCGCAACTGACGCCGAGGCCGGGATCGCCAGGCCCTGGGCCATTCTGGAACAGGGCGACAGCCCTTGGAGTCGGGTCGAGTGCGATATCGAGAACGACCCGGTCAAGGCCAAGGAACGGCATTACAAGGAATTCGTGACATTCCTGCCTTATGTGCAACGCTTTCTTTATGGAGAAAGCCGCACCAGGGGACAGGCTGCCAACGTAACGACCCATGATTCGCCAATGCAGGTTTTCCGCCGCCGGGACGTGACCGGCGTGCGCGTCACCCTGCGGCCCGGCGCCCCCCCCATCCGGCTCGATGTCACCCATGTCGACCTGCATTTCTTCTATGACATCGACGTCGTCTTTCTGCAGATCGAAATCCACGCCGATGATCTGCCCTGGGCGACGGCCCTGGAACTGCTGCATCGCTCTGGCCGGGCCTATCCATCAGGCTGGGACGAAAGCGGTCAGGGCGTCCATAACGCCTACCGGGTGGATTGGCTGGCGGAAGACGGCTCCGTGCTGGCCAGTTCCGATTCCGATAACCGGGAAAAATTCCTGGCCTTCGTTTACGAACACCGCGCGCCCTGCATCGCCTCGCATTGGGCATTCCTGCTCCGCCCGTTGGCCCTGGAACATGCCGGCGAGGATGGACTGATCCAGTACCGTCAGCTCGAATATCACCGCATGCCGGTGATGGCCTACCTGGCCCTGGACAATCCCCGCGACCTCACGCGCGACGACTTCATCCATCTCGGCCTGGTCAACGCCTTCCGCCCGAGCGATCCACTGCCCCAACGCGACCCCGCCGTGGCCGAATTCGAAAAACGGTATTGCGACGACCGCTACTGGACGGACACGGAAGCCGGCCCCAATACCCGCGCCATCTGCACCGGCAACACCCTGATGGTGGTCGGCGAGACGCATTCCGGCTATTTCCGCAACGAGGTGCACGGCATCCTGGCCCAGTTCCGGCACCAGTTCGTGCTACTCTTCCTGATCGCCCATTTCCATCGTGCCGCGCTGCTGGTCTATTCCGACCGGATGGTGGATGCCATCAACGACCTGGACATCACCGACGCCCGCTCGCAATTGCGGTTCCGGAAACGGATCCGCGATGCCTTCGAGGCCTTCCTGCGCTTCACCCACCGCTACTGGTTCCACGAGCTGTCCGAGCGGGCGCAGGTGCAGGGCTTGTTCAACCGGTGCAGCGCGCACCTGGGCAACGAAGCCAAGTACCGCGAGATCAAGGAGGAAATCCGCGACATGAGCCAATACCTCGACAGCGACACCCAGCGTCGCCAGTCCAATACTGTGGTGCGGCTCACCGTGGTGACCACCTTCGGCCTGATCGGCACCATGGTGACCGGGTTCCTGGGCATGAACCTGCTGGCCGAGGCCGACGCACCCGCCTGGGTCAAGATCGGCCTGTTTCTCGCTGTGACGCTGGCCATTGCCTTGCTCACCCTGTTCACCGTCGCCAAATCGAAGCCGCTGTCCAGTTTCCTTGAAGCCCTGTCCGACAGTCATACCGGGAGCGGCCAGGCGTTTGCAACCTTGCGCCAGGTCTGGCAAACGCGTGAGAAGTGATGGGCACGGATATCGACAACCGCCCCGATCCCGAAACCCTGCTCGCCCGCATCGAAGCCGAGGCCGAACGCGCGCAACGCGGCAAGCTGAAGATCTTTTTCGGCGCCTGCCCCGGGGTGGGCAAGACCTACGCCATGCTGAACGCAGCGCAGACTTTGCGTGGCCAGGGGGCCGAAGTGCTGGTGGGGCTGGTGGAAACGCACGGTCGATCCGAGACGGCACGATTGCTGGACGGGCTGGAGGTGTTGCCACCCAAACTTGTGGCCTACCAAGACCGACAGCTACACGAGTTCGATCTGGATGCGGCGCTGGCCCGTAAACCCGCGCTGATTCTGGTCGACGAACTGGCCCATTCCAACGTTGCCGGTTCACGCCATCCGAAGCGCTGGCAGGACGTCGAGGAACTGCTGGCGGCCGGCATAAACGTCTACACCACGGTCAACGTCCAGCATCTGGAGAGCCTCAACGACATCGTCGGCGGCATTACCGGCATCCAGGTGCGCGAGACCCTGCCCGACCGGGTGTTCGACCAGGCCGACGAGGTCGCGCTGGTCGATCTGCCGCCGGACGAACTACTGCAGCGTATGAAGGAGGGCAAGGTCTACCTGCCCCACCAGGCCGAACGCGCGATCCAGAACTTTTTCCGCAAGGGCAACCTGATCGCCCTGCGCGAACTGGCCCTGCGCCGCACCGCCGACCGGGTCGATGCCCAGATGCGCGAATACCGCAACGACCAGTCGATCCGTGGGGTATGGCAAGCAAAAGAACGGCTGCTGGTATGCGTCGGCCCCGGCGCCGGCGGCGACCGGCTGGTGCGCGCTGCCGCCCGGCTGGCGGCCAACCTCCATGCCGACTGGATCACCGCCTACGTCGAGACGCCGCGCCTGCAACGCCTCTCGGAGGAAAACCGCGACAAGATACTCAAGACCCTGGCCCTGGCCCGCGAACTGGGTGCCGAGACCGCCACCCTGTCCGGCCAGGAGGATGCGCCGACGCTGCTGGCCTACGCGGTCAGCCGCAACGTCTCCAAGCTGGTGGTCGGCAAGAGTCTGCGCACCGGTCTGTCGCGCATGCTGCGCGCGCCCCTGTCGGACCGGCTGTCGTCGCTGGCCACGGACGTGGATGTCTACGTGGTGGCGCATGAAGAGGAAGCCATGCCGACCGGCAAGGCGTCGCCCATGCCGCTCGACATGGAACTGGAGCCGACCGCCAAGCTGAGATCGCATGGCTATTTCTGGGCGGCCGGAGTGTGCGCGCTGACCACCGTGCTGGCCAAGCTGGTCCTGCCCTGGTCCGACCTGGCCAATCTGATCATGTTCTACCTGGTCGGCGTGGTCTGGATCGCGGCCCGCCACGGTCGCGGGCCGGCCACACTGGGGTCGGTGCTCAGCGTGCTGGCCTTCGATTTCTTCTTCGTGCCGCCCCGGATGTCGTTTTCCGTCTCCGACACCCGCTATCTGCTGACCTTCTTCATCATGCTGGCGGTGGCGTTGACCATCAGCACCCTGGCTTCCAATCTGCGCTATCAGGCGCGCATCGCCTTGTATCGGGAGCGGCGCACCCGGGCGCTCAACGAACTGGGCCGGGAACTGGCCAGCGCCCTGATGGCGGAACAGATCGTGGACACGGCCATCGTTCATCTGGAGAGCCTGTTCCAGGCCAGGGCCTACATCCTGCTACCGGACACGCAAGACAAACTGCTCGTGCCGCCGATGGCCAGCGACCGCAAAACCCTACCCCTGGACTCGGCCATCGGGCAGTGGGTCTACGACCACCAGCAGCCGGCCGGCATGGGCACCCAGAGCCTGGCCGGGGCGCCCATGCACTACCTGCCGCTGAAGGCGCCGATGCGGACCCGAGGCGTACTGGCCATGCTGCCCAGCCAGAAACGGCTGCTGTTCCTGCCGGAACAGGCGCGTCTGCTGGAAACATTGGCCAGTCAGATCGCCCTGGCGCTGGAGCGCGTGCATTACGTCGAGATCGCCCGCGATGCCATCGTCCGCATGGAATCGGAACGTTTGCGCAACGGCCTGCTGTCCGCGCTGTCGCACGACCTGCGCACGCCCCTGACCGTGCTGGCCGGCCTGGCCGATTCCCTGCCGCTGGCCGGTCCGCCGCTGCCCCCCGCCCAGGCTGAGATCGCCCAGGCCATCCGGGCCGAGTCGCTGCGTACCAGCCTGCTGGTCAGCAACCTGCTGGACATGGCCCGCCTGCAGGAAGGCCAGGTCCGGCTCAAGCGGGAATGGCAGCCGCTGGAGGAAGTGGTCGGCACCGCATTGCAGACCCTGTCCGGCGTTCTCGCCCGACACGAGATCCACGTCGACCTGCCGGCCGACCTGCCCCTGCTGGAGTTCGACAGCGTGCTGATGGAGCGGGTGTTCTGCAACCTGCTGGAGAATGCGGCGAAATACACGCCGGTGGGCAGCCGCATCGAGATTGGCGCCCGCAACGAGGGCGACTGGATAACCATTACCGTGGCCGACAATGGGCCGGGCCTGCCGCCGGGTAAGGAGAAGGCCCTGTTCGAGAAATTCACCCGTGGCCATGATGAATCGTCGGTGGCGGGCGTCGGCCTCGGGCTGGCCATCGTGCATGCCATAGTCGAGGCGCACAAGGGAACGGTCAGTGCGGAGAATCGGCCCGAGGGCGGCGCCCGCTTCGTCATCACCCTGCCGGCCGGCGAACCGCCCAGCGTTCCCATGGAGGACTGATGGAGTCGTCACGCACTACCGTCGTCGTCATTGAAGACGAGCCGCAAATCCGCCGCTTCGTCCGTACTGCCCTGGAAAACGAAGGCTGCCACGTGACCGAGGCCGGGACCGGAGAGCGCGGCCTGGTCGAGGCCGGCACCCGCAAGCCGGACCTGGTCATCCTCGATCTGGGGCTGCCGGACAGGGATGGCGTCGAGGTGGTGCGCGATCTGCGCGGCTGGTCCGCCGTACCCATCCTCATCCTGTCGGCGCGGGTCGATGAGACCGACAAGGTGGCTGCACTGGACGCCGGCGCCGACGACTACCTGACCAAGCCGTTCGGCGTGGCGGAACTGCTGGCCCGCGTGCGGGCGCTGCTACGCCGTACCCGCATGGCCGGCCATGAGGAGCCGCTGATCCGCTTCGGCGAGATCGAGGTGGACCTGGCCCGTCGGCTGGTAAGCCGGGATGGCGTCGAGATTCATCTCACCCCCATCGAATACCGTCTGCTCTCAGTGCTCATCGCCAACGCCGGCCGGGTACTCACGCACCGCCAGCTGCTGCGCGAAGTCTGGGGCCCCGGCCACGCCGAGGATACCCATTATTTGCGCGTCTACATGACCGGCTTGCGCCGCAAGCTTGAGAGAAATCCGACCCAGCCGCAGTACATCCGCACCGAATCGGGAGTGGGTTACCGCCTGGTTCTCGACCCGTAACGGGACCGGTACCGCTCGCGGCCGATCAGCCTTTTGCCGCCAGCAGATCGAGCAGGAAATCCTGCGCCGAGAAACCGCGGCCACGCTTGATGCGTTTCTTGTAGCTGCCGTCCGGCTGCATTTCCCAGGTGCGCATGTTGTCCTTCAGATAGGGTTTGACGCCCTCGTTGATGACACGTTTTTTCTGTTTGACGTCGAGTACCGGGAAACAGGTTTCGATGCGGCGGAAGAAGTTGCGGTCCATCCAGTCCGCGCTGGCGAGATAGACGTTCTCCTCGCCGCCGTTCCAGAAATAGAAAATCCGGTGGTGTTCCAGGAAGCGGCCGATTACCGAGCGCACCCGGATGTTCTCGGACACGCCTGGAATGCCGGCCCGCAGGGCGCACACCGCGCGCACCACCAGGTCGATCTCGACGCCGGCCTGCGAGGCCTCGTAAAGCGCAGCGATCACCCTGGGTTCGAGCAGTGCATTCATCTTGGCCACGATGCGGGCCGGCTCGCCCTTGCGGGCCCGTTCCGTCTCGTTGTTGATGGCCCGGATGATGTTGGGATGCAGGGAGAACGGCGACTGCCAGAGGTGGGTGTGCTCGCCCGCGTTGCCCAGCCCGGTGATCTGCATGAACACGTCGTTCACGTCCTGGCTGATGTCCGGATTGCAGGTCATCAGGCCGAAATCGGTATAGAGCTTGGCCGTGCGGGCGTGATAGTTGCCAGTGCCCAGGTGGGTGTAGCGCTTCAGCTTGCCTTTCTCGCGCCGCACCACCATGGCCATCTTGGCGTGAGTCTTGTGGCCGACCACGCCATAGACGACATGCGCGCCGGCCGCTTCAAGCTGCTCGGCCCAGTTGATGTTGGCCTCCTCGTCGAAGCGGGCCATCAGTTCAACCACGGCGGTCACTTCCTTGCCCCGCTGGGCGGCCTTGATCAGGTGGCGCATCAGTTCGGATTCGGTCCCGGTCCGGTACACCGTCTGCTTGATGGCCAGCACATCCGGGTCGCTGGCCGCCTGGCCGATGAAATCGATCACCGGCTGGAACGACTGGAACGGGTGATGCAGCAGGATATCGCCCTGGTTGATGGCCTGGAACATGTCGTCCGCACCCACGAGCTGCGCCGGAAGCCCGGGAGTGAAAGGCGGGAATTTCAGATCCGGCCGCTCCACCTTGTCCGGCACGTTCATCAGCCGCACCAGATTGACCGGACCGCGCACCTGATACAGATCATCGCGGGTCAGGTTGAACTGCTGGAGCAGGAAAGCCTTCATCTCCTCAGAACAGTTGTCGGCCACTTCGAGGCGCACGGCATTGCCGAAGTTGCGGTGCGGCAACTCGCCCTGGAGTTGCTCGCGCAAGGTCTTGGTTTCCTCCTCGTCGACGAACAGGTCGGAGTTGCGGGTGGCCCGGAACTGGTAGCAGCCCAGCACATCCATGCCCGAGAACAGCGCGCCGACATGCGCGTGCAGGATGGACGACAGGAACACGAAGCTGTGCTCGCAGCTGGCCACTTCAAGCGGCAGCTGGATCACCCGCGGCAGGGAGCGCGGCGCCTGCACCACCGCGCGGCCGGAACTGCGGCCGAAGGCATCCTTGCCGGACAGTTCGACCGCGAAGTTTAGGCTCTTGTTGAGCACATTCGGGAAGGGGTGGGACGGGTCCAGACCGATCGGCGTCAGCACCGGCATCAGTTCGTTGAAGAAATAGTCGCGAATCCAGGTTTCCTGCTCCGGCGTCCATTCGCTGCGCTTGTGGAAACGGATGCCTTCCGCTGCCATGGCCGGAATCACCTCGTTGTTGAACAGCTCGTACTGGCGGGCCACCATCTCGTGCGAAACCCGGACCATTCCCTTGTATACCTGGCGGGCGGTCAGGCCATCGGCGCCCTGGTGCTGGGGGTTGAGCCGGATCTGCTCCTTGATGCCCGCGGCGCGAATCTCGAAGAACTCATCCATGTTGCTGGAGAAGATGCACAGGAAGCGCAGCCGCTCCATCAGCGGCGTGGCCGGGTCTTCTGCCTGGGCCAGGACGCGCCGGTTGAACTCGAGGATGCCGAGTTCACGGTTGATGAGGAGTTCACTGAGAGGTAGGTGGCTCATGTCGAGATTTAACAATGTGGGGGCGTTCTTGATGCTAACCTGAAATGCATCCGTCCTTCTATCTCCCCATCATGACCGTGGAAGTGGAGTTGAAACTTGCCATTGCGCGCGGTGATGCCCTCCGTCTGCGCAGGCACCCCTTGCTGAAGGCGCTCAAACCGAGCCGCCGCAAGCTGTACGGGATTTACTTCGATACGCCGGAATTCGATCTCTATCGCCAGCACGGCGCCTTCCGCCTGCGTCGGGAAGGCTATCACTGGGTGCAGACGCTCAAGCTGGATTCCGCCGCCTCGACGGCCCTGTCCGTGCGCCCCGAGTGGGAAGTGCAGGTCACCGGCAACCAGCCCGATATCAGCGTCCTGCCCGAAGTGGCGCAGAAACACCTGACGCCGGACCTATTTTCCCGCCTCCAACCCACCTTCGTCACCGACTTCCAGCGCACCATCTGGCTGCTGGAACGTCCCGAAGGCGTCGTGGAAATCGCACTCGACAGCGGCCATATCCGCGCCGGCGAGAATTCGCTGCCCGTCTCCGAACTGGAACTGGAGCTCAAGTCGGGCGATAGCCGGCTGCTGATCGACATCGCACTGGAATTGCTCGACGCAGCCCCGATGCTGCCGGAGTACCGCAGCAAGGCCCTGCGCGGCTACCAGCTGGCCGGAGTCTGGCAGCAAAAACCCTGCAAACAGATCGCTGTGGAAATGGCCGACCACCCACCCGCCGCCGAAGCCTGGCGACGCATGCTGCTGGCCGGACTGACCCAGTTGAGCCGCAACCTGCCCGGTTTCCTGCACGAGAACGATCCGGAATACCTGCACCAAATGCGGGTGGGGATCCGGCGGATGCGCACGGTGTTGAGCCTGGGCCGCCGCATCGGCCTGGCCCGGGATGACTGGACCAGTGAATTGCGCTGGTTCATGGGCGAACTGTCGCCGGCCCGTGACTGGGACGTGATGGTCACAGAGACGCTGGCCGCCGTGCAGGCCGAATTACCTGGAATCGACCGACTGGATGTCCTGATCGCCGCGGCCGAACGGCGCCGCGCGGCCGCACAGGACCGCGCCCGGACCGCGACGACCGAACCCAGGCTGACCCGCCTGCTTTTGAGCATGACCCAAGGCCTGATCACGGAAATGACCAAGGGTCCGAAACTTAAGGACTGGGCCGGTGCATCGTTGAACCATCGGCTGCGCCAATTCGGCAAACTGGCCGTAAATTTCGATCAGATGGATTCAGCCGGCCGTCACCAGCTGCGCATCGCGGCCAAGCACCTGCGCTATGCCGGTGAAGCCTATGCGCCGCTCCATGGCGAAAAGGCCACCCGTTATCTGGCCCTCGTGACCCGGTTGCAGAACGGACTGGGTGTCGCCAACGATGTCGCCGTCGCCCATGGCCTGCTGGCCGAGGTGATGGACAAGGACAGGAAGCTGGCCCATGCCGCCGGGCTGGTGGAGGGGTTCATCGTTGCGACTTCGATCGGCCGGGTGCAGCGCATGGGCAAACTGGCGGCAGAGATACTTGCCGCACGGCCCTTCTGGCAACGCGGCAAAACCAACATGTAACGGTCAGTCCGGGCATCCGTTCCCGGTGGCGGGATGCGCGGCGTGCTTCCTACGCCCCGCTGCCGAGCATTTCCTCGGCGTGCCTGCGCGTCGTATCGGTGATCTTCACCCCGCCCAGCATGCGCGCGATTTCCCCCACACGCTGATTCTCGTCGAGGGCCTGCACCCGGCTACGCGCCTGGCCGGCCACGGTTTCCTTGCTGACCTGGAAATGATGGGCTGCACTTGCGGCGACCTGGGGCAGATGGGTTACGCACAACACCTGTCGTGTCTGGCCTAGCTCGGCCAGCATGCGGCCGACGATCTCGGCTACGCCGCCGCCGATGCCGGAATCGACTTCGTCGAAGATCAGGGTCGGCGCGCCGGAGATTTGCGACAGGATGGTCTGCAAGGCCAGTCCGATGCGCGACAGTTCGCCGCCCGACGCGGTCTTGGCCAACGGTTTCAGACCCTGGCCGGCGTGAGGCGAAACCTGGAATTCAACCGTTTCCAGGCCACCGGCTTCGGGCGCGCACGGTTCGAGCACCGCCGCGAAACTGCCACCCTGCATGGAGAGTTGCTGCATGGCCTGGCTGACCGATTTGGCCAGGCTGGCCGCGCCCTTTTTCCGCTTGGCGCTCAACCCGGCGGCGTGTTTCTCGTACTCGCCACGCGCCTTGTCTGCCGCCTTGCGTAGGCCTTCCGAGTCGGCCAGGCGTTCAAGTTCTGTCAACCGGACACTGGCTTCATTCAGCAGGACCGGCAGTTCCTCCGGACGGGCGCGGAACTTGCGGGCGGCATCGTTGACCTGGGCCAGTCTAGCCTCGGCCTGATCGAGCAGGTCCGGATCGAGTTCGACCCGTTCGGCGTAATGGCCCAATTCGCGGGCGGCTTCCTCGGCCTGGATCAGGCTGCTGTCGAGCATTTCCAGCGCGGGCTTCAGGGCCGGGTCGATCCCGACCATGTCGGTGAGGCGGTTGCGGGCGGACTGCAACTGGCCGATGGCGCCCTGCCCTTCTTCTTCAAGGGCGGAGACGATCTGCTGCGCGCCCTGGATCAGTTCGGCGGCATGGGCGAGGCGGCGATGGTCATCCTGCAGGGCGAGCCAGTCGTCGGCCCGGAAATCCAGCGCGACGAGTTCGTCCACCTGCCATTGCAGCCGTTCGCGTTCGGCGGCCGCTTCGGTCGCATGCCGTTCCGCTTCGGTACAGGCCTTTTCCAGTTTCTGCCAGGCACGAAAGGCCTCGGCCATCTGCACGGCGAGCGTTTCGCTGCCACTGTAGGCATCCAACATCTGGCGCTGCACACCGGGCCGGAGCAGGGAGTAATGGGCGTGCTGGCCGTGGATGTCGACCAGGAATTCGCCGGCTTCCTTGAGTTGGCTCTGGGTCGCCGGCCGACCGTTGATGAAGGCGCGGGAGCGGCCACCGGCGTCGACCACACGGCGCAGCAGGAGCTCGTCTTCCCCGGAATCAAGACCGTTTTCCGTCAACCAGGTGGTGAGTTCGGCGGTGACGGCGAACGCGGCGGCGACCTCGGCACGCTCCGCGCCGTCGCGTACCACACCGGATTCGGCCCGTTCACCCAGGGCGAGTTGCAGGGCGTCGAGCATGATCGACTTGCCGGCGCCGGTCTCGCCGGTGAGCACGGAAAATCCGGCGTTGAACTCCAGGTCAAGACAGTCGACCAGGACAAAGTCGCGGATGGAAAGGCTTAGCAGCATTAGGAGCCCATGTCGGCAGAAAACAGGCCATTCGCCAGTTGTCTGCGGGATGCAGTGCGAGGCGCGGGGGGCGCAGTGTAGTCATTCTCCACAAGCCACCCGCAACGCGGCAATGCGCTCGCAGGCAACTGGCCCTCCGGGTTGACCCCAGGATCGGCATCTGCGGCGTTGCGCCGCTTGTGAATGGAACGACCATTCCCAGCGCGGCTCGTCTTGCATCCATCCAATCCTGGGGTCAACGCATGGCCTGTTTTCTGCCGACATGGGCTCATAGCTTTTCGCCCCAATGCAGCTTCTGGCGCAGGGTGTCGTAGTAGTTGTGATCGAGCGGCAGCAGCAGGCGGACGCTGTGCCGGGCGCGCTGGATGACCACCCGGTCGCCGACCACCATGTCGCGGTGGTTCTGGCCGTCGAAGTGGACGCGGGCGTCGTCGGCATGGATCAGGTTGATCTCGATCTCGGATCGGCTGTTGACGGCGATGGGCCGGGCCGACAGGGTGTGCGGGCAGATCGGGGTCAGCACGAAGGCTTCCAGGGTCGGATGCAGGATGGGACCGCCGGCCGACAGGGCATAGGCGGTCGAACCGGTAGGCGAGGCCAGCACCAGGCCGTCGGCACGCTGGCTGTAGACGAACTTGTTGTCGACATAGACCTCGAACTCGATCAGCCGGCCCATGCTGCCCTTGCTGACCACCACGTCGTTGAAGGCATACATCTGGAACTGCAGGTCGCCGTGACGCTCCAGCGAGCAGTCCAGCATGATGCGGTTTTCCTCGACATAATGGCCGGCTAGCATCTCGTCCAGCGTGGCGAACATGGTGTCGACCGAGACGTCGGTCAGGAACCCGAGCCGGCCCTGGTTGATGCCGATCAGCGGCACCCGGTGATCGACCAGGCTGCGCGCGATGGTGAGCATGGTGCCGTCGCCACCCATGACGATGGCCAGGTCGATATCGTCGGCGATATCCATCAGCGGCGCACAGGGCAGATCGGTCATGTGACAGAATTCGGCGGTGTGGGTCGAGAGCACGACCTCGTAGCCCTTGTCCTGGAGGAACGTAGCCAGTCGCAGCATGTAACTGCTAATGCTGGTACTGTTGTGTTTGCCCACCAGGGCAATCTTCTTGAAATTTTGTTCCATAGCCGGAATTATAGCGATGGCATCCCCAAAAAAGACGAGCAAGCGATATTCCTGCCATGTTAAATGAACGCGCCCACATACTGCTCAAGGCACTGGTCGAGCGCTACATCGAGGAAGGCCAGCCGGTTGGCTCCCGCACCCTGGCCAAGCATGCCGGCCTGAACCTGTCGCCCGCCTCCATCCGCAACATCATGGCCGACCTCGAGGAAGGCGGTTTCATCGCCAGCCCGCACACCTCGGCCGGACGCATCCCCACAGCCAAGGGTTACAGGCTGTTCGTCGATACCCTGCTGACAGTAAAGCCGCTGGACAGTTCTTCACTCAGCCAGATGGAAGCCAAGCTGACCCCGGACAATCCTCAGCGGCTGATGGCCTCGGCCTCCCGCATGCTGTCCGAATTGACCCAGTTCGCCGGGGTGGTGGTCGCGCCCCGGCGGCGAGCCCAATCCTTTCGCCAGATCGAATTCCTGGGCCTGTCCGAAAAACGCATCCTGCTAATCATCATCACCCCCGAAGGCGAGGTACAAAACCGGGTACTGCTCACCGACCGGCCCTACAGCGAAAGCCAGCTCACCCAGGCCGCCAACTTCTTCAACCGGCATTACGGCGGGCTGTCCTTCGACGAGGTCCGGCCCCGTCTGGTCAAGGAACTGATGGAACTGCAATCGGACATCAGCGGACTGATGCAGGCCACGGTCCAGGCCGGCAGCGAGGCGCTGGGCCAGACCGACGCCGAGTGCATGCTCAGCGGCGAAGCCAACCTGCTGCGCGCGCCGGACCTGGCCGCGAACATGGGCCGCCTGCGCGAACTGTTCAACCTGTTCGAACACCGCACCGACCTGATGCAACTGCTCGACCACAGCTATCAGGCCAGCGGCGTGCAACTGTTCATCGGCGCCGAGTCCGGCGTCTCGCCGCTGGACGAATGCAGCGTCATCGCCGCCCCCTACGAGGTCGACGGCCAGGTGGTCGGCACCCTCGGAGTCATCGGCCCCACCCGCATGGCCTACGAGCGGGTGATTCCCATCGTCGACATAACTGCGCGCCTGTTATCCAACGCCTTGTCCTACCACTGATGTCCGATTTCCTCACCGAACCCGCGTTCCGTCACGACCAGACCAGCCGTATCGGCATCCTGCTGATCAATCTCGGCACGCCAGAGGCGCCCACCGCCCGCGCCCTGCGCACTTATCTCAAGGAGTTTCTGTCCGACCGGCGGGTGGTGGAAATTCCCCGGGCGCTGTGGTGGCTGATCCTCAACGGCATCATTTTGAACACCCGCCCGGCGAAATCGGCGGCCAAGTACGCCGCCATCTGGCAAGCCGGCGGATCGCCGCTCAAGGTCCATACAGAACAACTGGCACAACGTCTGGCAGCCGAACTGTCCGGCCGTAGCCCCTATCCGCTGGTGGTCGACTACGCCATGCGCTATGGCCAGCCTTCGGTGGCATCAGTCCTCGCGGACATGAAAGCCAAGGGCTGCGACCGGCTGCTTATCCTGCCGCTCTACCCGCAATATGCGGCGAGCAGCAGCGCAACGGCGCTCGACGCGGTCTACCGCGAATTGCTGCAAACCCGCAACATGCCGGACATCCGCACCCTGCGGCATTACCACGACCACCCCGGCTACGTCGCGGCCCTGCGCCAGAGCGTTGAAGACTACTGGGCCAAACACGGCCGGCCCAATGTGCTGCTGATGAGTTTCCACGGCACCCCGCGCCGGAGCCTGGATCTGGGCGACCCCTACTACTGCGAATGCCTCAAGACCGGCCGCCTGCTGGCCGAGGCGATCGGACTGAGCGCGGAGCAATACAGGATCACCTTCCAGTCCCGCTTCGGCCGCGCCGAATGGCTGCAACCCTACACCGCCGAAGTCCTGGCCGAGCTGGGCAAACAGCGCACCGGCCGGGTCGATGCCATCTGCCCCGGCTTCGCTGCCGACTGCCTGGAAACGCTGGAAGAGATCGCCATGGAAGGCGAAGAAACCTTCCTGCATGCGGGCGGCGGAGAGTTCCACTACATCCCGGCCCTGAACACGGCACCCTACTGGGTTGCGGCCCTGGCCGACATTGCCACGGAACACCTTGCCGGCTGGCTCCCTGATTCGGGCTGGGACGCAACAACAGAACAAGCCCGGCTTGATGAACGAAAAAAAAGAGCGCAAAACCTGAACTGTCTGATTTGAGACAACAGGGCCCGCGCTGGTCTATCCAGCCTTTGGCCTGATTAGCGCGCGAGCCTATGAAGTGACCTGATCATTGTTAGCGGATCAGGCCCCATGAAACGCGCTGTTCCTTGAATTCACCTGTCGCTTCATTGGGACATCACGCAGTCTTATTCATAATCGATTTTTATAGACTTAGAAAAAATAGTCTGTATTCAAAAATTGAATTATCGGATTAAAAGACTTGTATATATTAAAGCTCGGTTAGCTTTAATTGTGTCCCTATCTGCGTTCTCAAAATAGGCTTCAGAGGCCTGAACAAGTCTATCCGCGGTCGTGCAGGCAACCTCTAGGAAAGGGCAGTCATGGCGAAGGTCGACATTCTCCCGATACAGAATTTACCCGACACGCAAGACCTTGAGAAACGACTGGGTATCCCCCGGCGAGAATTTCTAAAATTCTGCGTCGGGGTCGCCGCAACGCTGGGCTTACCGTCCACCGCCGCTGCCGCAATTGCCCAGGCCGTGGCCAGCCCTACCAAACGACCCTCGGTGATCTGGCTGCATTTCCAGGAGTGCACAGGCTGTTCCGAATCCCTGCTGCGCGCAGAACACCCGACCCTGGAAAAACTGATCCTGGATGTGATCTCGCTCGATTATCACGAAACTCTGTTCGCTGCAGCCGGGCACCAAGCCGAGGCCGCGCGCAAAACCGCCATGGCCGAAAACAAGGGCAAGTACCTGTTAGTGGTCGAGGGCGCCATCCCGACCAAGGACAACGGCATCTATTGCAAGGTCGGCGGCCAGACAGCCATCGAGATGGTCAAGGAATGCGCGGCCGGCGCCGCCGCCGTGGTGGCAATCGGTTCCTGCGCCTCCTGGGGCGGCATGCCTTCAACCGGACCGAATCCGACCGGCGCCTCCAGTGCCGGTGCGGTACTCGGCAAACCGGTCGTGACCATTCCCGGTTGCCCACCTAGTCCGTACAACTTCCTCTCAACAGTGGTGCATTACCTCACCTTCGGTACACTGCCCGAGGTAGATAAACTCGGCCGTCCGAAGTTCGCCTACTCCCGTCTGATCCATGAAAACTGCGAGCGTCGCGCCCACTTCGATGCAGGCCGCTTCGCACTGGAGTTCGGCGACGAAGGCCACCGCCAAGGCTGGTGTCTATACAAGCTGGGTTGCAAGGGACCGGAAACCTACGCCAACTGTCCGGTGATCGGCTTCAACGACTTGGGCGAAGTATCCTGGCCGGTAGGTTGTGGCCACCCCTGCATCGGTTGCAGCGAGGCGGGGATCGGTTTCACCAAGCCGATCCACGAACTGGCTGAATTGAAAAATGTCAGACCTCCGCTGGGTTACCCGCGGGTCAACGAAGAGCATGGTGTCGGCGCAACCATCGGTTCAGCCGCAGTTGTAGCCGCGATTGCCGGTGCGGCGACCGCGGCAACATACAACCTGACCAGGAATCTGGGCAAGAACATCTCCATCGATAAGGACAAGCCTGAGTCAGAGGAAAGGGTCGACCCATGACCATGGACCGTCGTCAGTTCCTCAAGGGGATGCTGGCTGGCGGAGCCGTCGCAACCGTGGCGGCACCTCTGCCGGCTGAAGCGCGCGGCAACCTGACCATGCCACCCAAGGCAATGGGCCTGCTCTACGACAGCACTCTCTGCGTCGGCTGCAAGGCCTGTGTTTCGGCCTGCAAGGAATCCAACCATCTGCCGCCAGAGTACTCGCTGGTCGACCACCTGTGGGACACCCCGCTCGATCTGTCCGGCAGCACCAAGAACATCATCAAGATGTACCGCGAGGGCAATGCCGAAGTGAAGGACCGCGAGATCGACGGTTATGCCTTCATGAAACAGTCCTGCCTGCATTGCGTCGATCCATCATGTGTTTCGGCCTGTCCGGTTTCGGCCATGCGCAAGGACGCGGTCACGGGCATCGTCTCCCATCATCCCGAAGACTGCATCGGTTGCCGTTACTGCGTCGAGGCCTGTCCTTTCGATGTGCCCCGCTTCCAGTATGACAAGGCCTTCCCTAAGATCGTCAAATGTGAGCTGTGCCGCCACCTTCAGGAAGGCGAGAACGATACCCGCTTCCAGTACTCTGCCTGCGCCCAGGTCTGCCCGACCGGGGCAACACTGTATGGCCCGGTCGACGAATTGATGGCCGAGGCCAAGCGGCGGATAGCGTTGAAGCCCGGCACCAGCCATACCGTACCGCGTGGCAAGGTCGGCGGCGGTGATTCCCAGATGGCCACGGCCGGAAACTATCTCCAGCAGATCTATGGCGAGAAGGAGCTGGGCGGTACCCAGGTGCTCAAGCTGGCCTCCGTTCCATTCGACAAGCTGGGCTACCGTGACTTGCCGGAGCGGTCCTTTGCCTCGGAATCGGAGACCCTGCAGCACAGCCTGTATGGTTACCTGATCACCCCGGCTGTGGTATTGGGCGGACTGGTGGTGGCGGCCAAGCGCACTCAGCGCGATGACGAAGACAACCAGGAGTAGTGCGATGTCCAATCCTGCCCATTCAGCACCCGCTCCGATCGGCGGTTCGTTCATTACGCCGGTGACCCTGACCATGGTCGCGTTGATCGGCGTTGCCGGCGTGATCCTCCTGTTCAGGTTCATCTTCGGCCTGGGCGCGGTGACCAACATCAACGACGGCTATTCATGGGGCATCTGGGTGGTCTACGACGTCATGGTCGGCTCCGCCTTCGCCTGCGGCGGTTATGCCGTTGCGCTCCTGGTCTACATCTTCAACAAGGGCGAATACCACCCGCTGGTGCGGCCCGCGCTGCTCGGCAGCCTGTTCGGCTACACCCTGGCCGGGGCCTCGGTGATCATCGATCTAGGCCGCTACTGGAATACCTGGCACATCTTCACGCCGGGTTGGGCGCAGATCAATTCGGTGATGTTCGAGGTGGCGGTCTGCATCACGATCTACATTGTCGTGATGTGGCTGGAGTTCACGCCGGTGTTCCTGGAAAAGACCAATCGTCTCGACCTGAAGAAGAAGCTGGGCAAGTGGATGTTCCTGGTCATCGCGCTGGGTGCGCTGCTGCCGTCGATGCACCAGTCCTCGCTCGGTTCGCTGCTGATCGTGTTCGGCACCCAGATCAATCCGCTCTGGCAGACCATGCTGTTGCCGGCCCTGTTCCTGATGAC
>JARLJM010000031.1 GCA_031291185.1 Parasulfuritortus sp.
CGTGACGGCGAAGCCCAGGCTGACGAAACCGCTGTCCTTGAGCAACTGGGTGAATGCAAACAACACGTAGCCCAGCGCCGAGACCATCAGGGCTCGCCGGTCGATCCAGAGCGATACGACTGCGACGACAAGATACAGGGCAAGTATGGCGGCGGCGCCCAGGAGATCAGGCACATCCGTAAGCATGCGCATGCCCGCGAACACAGGGTGAACGAGCAGCGGCGCCGCCAGCAGATGCAGCCAGAACGCAACGTCCGAGCGCCGGGTCTGCCGCGCAATGTCGGATGTGTCCCAGCGCAGGGCGAGCAGGAACACGAGCAGACCGGCGACAAAGACGAATGGCAGGAAGCCATCACGCAGTGACGGCAGAACCGCAAGCAGGGCGATGAGCACGCTGCCCACTGTGGCCAGCGCCCCCGCTGCAACGGATATCGGAACATGGAACCGGCGCCAGTGCAGAAAGGCGGCGACGGCCGTCGCGCCACTTGCAAGGATGACAAGGCCGTCCGGCAGGAGTGTCTTGAACAGGAAGAAGACCCCGGCCACGAAGGCCAGAAGCAGAACGATGGCCGGCAACGCCATGTGGCGCCTGCGCACGAAATATTCTGCCAGCCCCCAGGCGGCGGCCGCGACCAGCAACGAACCCACCCAGGGTTGTATGGCCTGGCCCAGCGAACCGAGTGCAAGTAGCAGCAGGCCGCTCGCCACAACCACGAAAATGTCGTTGAAGCCGGAGACAAGACGGAAATATTCCTCGTCGACCGCAGGCGTCATTCTTAGCGTGGCAACATGGCGCCGAAAGGCCTCGACGGCCTCGGCCGTGATGGCACCGGCTTCGACGGCCGAATCGAGATCGTCATCGTTATACATCTGCACTCCCCTTTTGTTATCGGCCCACTCTAGCTGGCGTGCCGTGTCTTGAAACCTGCCGCGCCGTCTCAGCCGCGCACCAGCCCTGCCTCGACCTTGTGCCGGGTTGCCTCGCCGGCCAGCAGTTGCACCAGTTCGAGGGCGAAATCCATGGCCGTTCCCGGACCGCGCGAAGTGACCACCTTGCCATCCACGACCACGGCATCGGTCGTGTAGTGCGCGCCGGGTATGGCCATCTTCTCGATGAAGCCGGGATAGCTGGTGGCCCGCTTGCCATCGAGCAGGCCGGCCTGGGCCAGCGCGATGGGCGCGGCGCAGATGGCGGCGGTGTATTTGCTGGCGCCGGCCATTTTCTTGAGCAGCTTCTGGATGCGGGCGTCATTGCGCAGGTTCTCCGCACCGGGCATGCCGCCGGGCAGGGCGATCATGGCGAAATCCTGCTCCAGCACATCGTCGAGCAGGGCGTCGGGCTGCATGCGCATGCCGCGCGCGCCGGTGACCAGGCCGGGTTGCAGGCCGGCAGTGACGACTTCGATGCCGGCGCGGCGCAACAGGTCGACGATGGTGACGGCTTCCAGGTCTTCGAAACCGGGGGCTAGTGGAACGAGCACACGGGTCATTTCAGGCTCCTTATTGACTGTGGTCAGCCGCATATTGGGCGGCATCGCCCAGCGACAGACCGTTCAGGTAGTTGCCCGCCAGCCGGACCGGAGTCGCCGCCAGTCGCGCTTCGAGTTCCGCGGCGAAGGCGACGGAGGTCGGCGTCAGGGCGGGCAGGCGATTGATCTTGGACTGCTCGAAGGCGAAGTCGTTCGGCGTGCAGCCCAGCACTTCGGCCACCTTGGCGCGCTTGCCGGCCTGGTCCAGCCGGCCGGGCTTGAAGTGGAAGGCGAAACCGCGCCAGCGAGGATGCGGCAGGTAGTCGCGGCTGACGGCGGAGAAAAAAACGTCGTCGCCGCCGATCAGGCCGGCTACCGGCGGCAGCTTAACCTTGCCGGCATTGACCGCGACGGCATGGGTCTCGATGTCGGCCATCGGAGTCTGGCCGAGTTGCTCCGCCAGCCCGGCATCGATGGCGGCAAGCAGGCGGGCAGCAACGTCGAGCGGAGTGGCGATGACGACCTGGCGGGTGGTCAATTCGGTGTCACCCAGCTGCACCCGGACCCCGTCTGGCCCGGTCACCAGCCCCGTCACCGGGCTACCAAGCCGGACCGGCACCGTCCCGGCCAGTTCGGTCAGCCAGCCTTGCAGGCCGGCGGCATGGGTGAATTTGCGCGGCGCGGTCTTTTCCCGTTGCTTGCGTTTGAACAGCCATTCCGCCGGGTACGGGCCGGCCGGTTGCGACAGCACGGCGGCGAAGGCCGGCGCGAGCAGCTTGCTCCAGTTGCCCGCGCCGAGCAGGCGGGTGAAATAGGTCTGCACGTCGAGGCCGGTCTTGTTCAGTCCGAGGTTGAACGGCAGATGCAAGGCCGCGTCGAGGAAGGACAGCCTGGCGAACGGTGACTGCACCCGGCCATCGGCCAGAAAGTGATAACCGACCTTGGCGCGTGGAATCAGGTTGCCGAAATTGGGGTCGCCGTTCAGGGCCAGCATGGCGCCATAGGAGTTGTAGGCCGTGTGCGCGCCGAGTTCCAGCCAGAAGTCGTCGGTCGGTTGCCAGGTGTGGACGCAACCGCCCAGGCGGTCGGCGGCTTCGAGCAGCAGCACATTGCGGCCGGCCCGCGCCGCGTTCGCGGCGGCGGTGACGCCGCTGACCCCGCCGCCGATGATGATCTGGTCGTACATGTTCGTCCTGTCAGTCGTTATGGGTGAAGCGGTGGATCAGGCGGCGGTCGCGCTTGGTCGGCCGGCCCTTGATCGGGTCCGAGGGTTCGGCTTGCAACCGGCGCGTAGCCGCCTGTTCCTGCCGCCGCAACTGGCTCGCCTCGCTCTCATCGTACAGCGTACGCGCCGTTTCAGCCGGGCCGCGCCGATCGGACAACAGCAGCACAGTCACGTCCCACTCGTATTCGCCGATGTGGATCGCGATCCGGTCGCCCGGTTTCACCTCCTTGCTTGGCTTCGCTCGTTCGTCGTTCAGCTTCACCCGGCCGCCATCGACTGCCTGGCTGGCCAGACTGCGGGTCTTGAAGAAGCGCGCGGCCCAAAGCCACTTGTCGATGCGGAGGCGGTCCATGGTCGGATGGGGTCAGGCAGGAACGGATCGGAGGGCGTATTGTCTCATTCGCCATGACGATCAGGAATCCATCATGAACTTCAGAACATCGGCCCTCGCCTTGATTGCACTCGGCCTGGCCGCGGGCTGCCAATCCGCCCCGACCCGGTCCGACGTTTTCGGACTATCCGCCCTCCAGCTCAACCAGACCCTGACCATCCCGGCCGGTGCCGCAACCGTCCGACTCCAGAACGGTCAAACCATCGCCACCAATGCCGTGCAGGAATTCGATCCCTATTGCGTCTTCGAACTGGAAACAGTCAGCGAAGCGCCGCAATCGGTCCAGCCCGGCCGCTTCACCATCACCTCGATCGAACGTCGCGTCCAGGACTTCTCCGGCATGCCGGTCGTGCCCAACGCCGGCGTGCTGGGCCCGTACGGCGACGACGGGCCGAGCCAGGTCTACTACGTGACCTTGTTCCACCTGAAGTCCGACGCGGACCGGCGGGTGCGCAGCCTGCGCTGCGAAAGCAATCAGGTTTCGATTCCGGGGCCAAGCCAGCGATACCTGAGCCTGCACGAGATGCAGGGCGCCGTGGGCGACTATTTCAGTTTCGAGTTGCCACGTTAAAGGTCATAGCCGGCGCCGATCTCCGGCACCTCGACCTGCCAGGCAAAGCGCTCGCGAATCGAATCGGCAAAGCCCATGGCCGTTTCTTCCTCGCCATGGATGACGAAGGTGCGTTTGGGCGCCTTTCCGAACCCGGCCAGCCAATCCAGCAAGGCATCGCGGTCGGCATGGGCGGACAGCCCGCCCAGGGTGAGTATTTCGGCCCGCACCGGCACCGATTCGCCGAACAGGCGGACATAGCTCGCGCCGTCGACCAGCTTGCGGCCGAGGGTGCCCTGGGCCTGAAAGCCGGCAATGATGATCGTGCATTCCCTGCGCGGCAGATTGTTCACCAGATGGTGCTTGATCCGGCCCGCGTCGCACATGCCGGATGCGGAGAGGATGACCGCACCCTGCTTGATGGTGTTCAGTGCCATCGAGTCTTCCGGGCTTTCGGTGAAGCGGATGTAAGGCATGCGGCTGCCGTTCTGCTTTTCCCAGTCGACCAGCCGATGCATGTCCTCGTCGAGGATGTCGATGTGCTTCATGGTGATCTCGGTCGCCGCCGTGGCCATGGGCGAATCGACGAAGATGGCGACGCTGCCGGGGATGCGCTCCTGCCGGATCAGATCGAGCAGAAAGTAGAGGATCTCCTGGGTTCGCCCGACCGCGAACGAGGGAATGATGACGTTGCCCTTCTTGCGCTGCACGGTATCGGTCACGGCGAAGGCCAGTTCCTCGACCGTGACCTCCAGGCTCTTGTGCAGCCGATTGCCGTAGGTGGATTCGACGAACAGGTAATCGGCCTCGGCGATCGGCGTGGGGTCGTTCATGATCGGCCGCCGGGGCATGCCGATGTCGCCGGAGAAGACCAGTTTGACGGCCTTCTCCCCCTCCTCCAGCCAGAGCTCGATGATGCTGGAACCGAGGATATGACCGGCATCGCGGAAGCAGACCCGGACTCGTTTATGCGGCTCGAAACACTCCCCGTACTCCTTGCGTTTCAGCCGTTTCAGGGTCGTCCGGGCCTGCTCCACGGTATAGAGCGGCGCGATCTCGCCGCGCAGTTCGCCGCGTCGCTTGCGCTTGGAGTAGTTGTGCCATTCGGCCTCCTTCTCGGCGATGTGGGCCGAGTCCGGCAGCATCACGCCGAGCAGGTCGGCGGTGGCATCGGTGCAATAGATCGGGCCGCGGAACCCCAGGCTGGTCAGACGGGGCAGCAGGCCTGAATGGTCGATATGGGCATGGGTCAGCAGGACGAAATCCAGGCTTTCCGGGTTGAAGCCAACGGGAAAACGCCGGTTCTTGGCTTCCGCCTCGCGGCCGCCCTGAAACATGCCGCAGTCGACGATAAAGCGCAGCCGCTCCGACTCGACGAGATAGCAGGATCCGGTGACTTCGCGGGCAGCGCCTAGAATTGTGACTCGCATGATTGCATCATAGAACGATGACGACGGATTTTCTTACCCCTTTCGAGCGGCTTCTGGAACGCTTCGGCCCCCAGCACTGGTGGCCGGGTGAAACGCCGTTCGAGGTGGTGGTCGGTGCAATGCTGACCCAGAATACGGCGTGGGGCAACGTGGAAAAGGCCATCGACCGGCTGAAGGCGGCCGACACGCTGAACTGCCGGGCGATATTGACGCTCGCCGACGCGGAACTGGCCGACCTGATCCGGCCGGCCGGCTATTTCAACGTCAAGACCAAACGGCTCAAGGCGCTGTGCCAGTTCCTCGTTGAACGGGGCGTGGCGGAAACGCCAGAGGCCCTGGCCGGACAAGACACGCTGCCTGGTTTGCGCCATGACCTGCTGGCCGTGCACGGCATCGGCGAAGAAACGGCCGACTCGATCCTGCTCTACGCCCTGAACCTGCCCGGCTTCGTGGTCGACGCCTACACCCACCGCATCTTCGGCCGGCTCGGCCTGCTCGCCGGGACGGAGTCCTACGCCGCAATCAAGGCCCTGTTCGAGGCGAAGCTGCCCGCCGACGTCAGCCTGTACAACGAGTATCACGCCCTGATCGTGCGCCTGGCCAAGGACTACTGCCGACCCAGGCCGCGCTGCGCCGGCTGTCCTCTCCATCCAATCTGCCCCACTGCCTCGATATGAAGAACCCCTGCCCCTGCGGCCTTGCGGCCGATTTCGAACATTGCTGCGACCCTTACCTGTCTGGCGCACCGGCCCCGGATGCCGAAAGCCTGATGCGCTCCCGCTATAGCGCCTACGTATTGGGGGATGAACCCTATTTGCTGGCCAGCTGGCACCCGGATACCCGACCGGAAACACTCGATCTGAAGGCAGAGGAACCGGCCAAGTGGCTGGGCTTGAGTGTGAAACGGCACGAGCAGTTCGACGACAGTCACGCCACGGTCGAATTCGTCGCCCGTTACAAGATCGGCGGCCGGGCTCACCGGCTACACGAGGTCAGCCGATTCGAACGGCTGGACGGTCGCTGGTACTACCGCGATGGCGATCTGCTCGCGAAATAGGCAACGCAGGACAAGTCATACAAGAGGCTTTATAGTTGCCTCGTCCCGAAGGAACCCGGTTTCAGAACGATTACTGGAGACTGTCATGCGCAAGTTCATACTCATCCTGGCCACCGTGGTGCTGGGTGCCACCTCCGCCCAGGCCAAGGTCGTGGGCAAGGAAGTCCGCTATACCGACAACGGCGTCACCCTCAAGGGCTACATGGCGTACGACAACAGCATCAAGGCCAAACGTCCGGGCATCCTGGTGGTACATGAGTGGTGGGGCCTGAACGACTATGCCCGCAAGCGCGCCCGCATGCTGGCCGGCATGGGCTACACCGCCCTGGCCGTGGATATGTACGGCAACGGCAAGACGGCCAACCATCCGAACGACGCCGGCAAGTTCGCGGCCGAAGTCAACAAGAACATGCCGATGGAGAAATCCCGTTTCGAGGCCGCCATGAAAGTGCTTGAGGCGGACAAAACGGTCGACCAGGACCAGATTGCCGCCATCGGCTACTGCTTCGGCGGTGGAGTGGTGCTCAACATGGCGCGCCTGGGCGAGAACCTGAAGGCGGTAGCCAGCTTCCATGGCGCCCTGCCCACCGACACGCCGGCCCAGCCGGGCATGGTCAAGGCCAGGGTTGCCGTATTCACCGGCGCGGACGATCCGATGGCCCCGCCCAAGGTAGTCGAAGCCTTCGAAACCGAAATGAAAAATGCCGGCGTCGATTACCACCTGACCAGCTACCCGGGCGCCAAGCACAGCTTCACCAATCCGGATGCCGACAAACTGGGCAAGGAGTTCAACCTGCCTCTGGCTTACAATGCCGCCGCCGACAAGGATTCCTGGAAACAGCTGGGCGAACTCCTGACATCCGTGTTCGGGCAACAAAAGTAACTCAAGCACTCCCTTGCGGCCCGGCCAATGGGCCGCGCCTTTTTCGCACAGCCATCTAGAATTCAATCAAGACATCGAGATCGGAACCTGTA
Organism: Parasulfuritortus sp.; assembly: GCA_031291185.1. Taxonomy (GTDB): domain Bacteria; phylum Pseudomonadota; class Gammaproteobacteria; order Burkholderiales; family Thiobacillaceae; genus Parasulfuritortus. The sequence goes on from JARLJM010000031.1 coordinate 7,098, forward strand.
TGACCTCCCAAAACCCCCGTGACTATCTCGTCATCACCGCCACCGGTGAAGACCAGGTGGGTCTGGTTCAACGCTTTACCAGCCGCATCCTCGAAGCCGGCTGCAACATCGAAGAATCCCGGATGTCGCTGCTGGGCGGCCAGTTCGCCATCATTATGCTGATCTCCGGCCGCTGGGACGCGCTGACCAAGCTGGAAGACCGGCTCACCACCGTGGGCACCGAACTCGGCCTGACCATCGTCCAGAAACGGACCAAGGAACTCGAACGCAAGGTGCCCCTGGTGCCCTACAGCATCAACGTGGTCGCCATGGACCATCCGGGCATCGTCCACAACCTGGCCAATTTCTTCGCCCAGCGCGGCATCAATATCGAGGAGCTGTCCACCGACACCTACCCGGCCCCGCATACCGGCACTACCATGTTCTCGGTCAACATGACAGTCGGCATCCCGGCCGATACCCACATTCCGACCCTGCGCGGAGACTTTCTCGACCATTGCGACAGCCTGAACCTGGACGCCATCTTCGAACCGTCGCGCGCCTGAACACCCCAAACAGCCGTGAAAGTCCTGTCCAGAACCTCTTCCCACATTGCCACGGCCGTCGGCCTGGGAGCGGCAGCTCTGTTCTGGGCACTGGACCTGTTTGTCGAATGCCGGTATTTCCACCCGAACAGCACCTGCCTGGATCTGCTTCTGCATCCCGAGCCCGGCCGGATGTGGGTCCGGCTCCTCGCTAGTGGACTCCTCCTCCTGCTCATCATCCAGAACACGATCCTGCTTCGTCACCGGGAAGAGGCCGAAGCCAAGGATGCCCATAGCCGGTTCCTGCTCGAAGAGCTGACCATCGGGCTCGGCCAGAAGAACGAGGCCCTGCATCATGAGATCGCCCGCCGCAAGACGATGGAAAAGGCATTGCAGGACCTGGCGGTTACCGATCAGCTCACCGGCATATACAACCGCCGCAAGTTCGATGAACTCCTGAACCTGCAAATCCGCCAGGAAACCCGCTATCCGCGGGGCCTGGCGCTCCTGATGATGGATATCGACCACTTCAAGAACGTCAACGACCGGTTGGGCCATGCCGTCGGCGACGAAGTGCTCAAGGAACTGAGCCAGTTGATCAATGCAACCAAGCGCGATGCCGACGACTTCTTCCGCGTCGGCGGCGAGGAGTTTTGCCTGATCACCTTCTGTTTCAACGGCGGCAATCTCGAAACCACAGCCGAGAAACTGCGCTCGACCGTCGAAAACCATGATTTCCCGAAGGCCGGGCACCTGACCATCAGCATCGGGGTAACCCGGTTCAAGCCGGACGACGATCACGAAAGCCTGTTCAAACGGGCCGACGATGCCCTGTACGAGGCCAAACAAACCGGACGGAACAGGGTCGTGATCGCCTGAGCCGGTATAATCGCCTTCTTTCCCGTTTTTAGCGTTCCCGCCTGTGCGGGAACCCAGTCCCGTACCCTATGACCAGCTTCCCACCCGAAATCCTGCGCGATGTGCAGCGCCGCCGCACCTTCGCCATCATCTCCCACCCCGACGCGGGCAAGACCACGCTGACCGAGAAGCTGCTGCTGTTCGGCGGCGCGATCCAGATGGCCGGCACCGTGAAGGCGCGGAAAAGCGCGCGCCACGCCACTTCGGACTGGATGGAGGTGGAAAAGCAGCGCGGCATCTCGGTCACCAGTTCGGTAATGCAGTTCGACTACGCCGGCCACACCATCAACCTGCTCGACACCCCCGGCCACGAGGACTTCTCGGAAGATACCTACCGGGTGCTCACGGCGGTCGACGCGGCGGTGATGGTGATCGACGCGGCCAAGGGCGTGGAAACGCAGACCATCAAGCTGCTCGACGTCTGCCGCCTGCGCAACACGCCGATCATCACCTTCGTCAACAAGATGGACCGCGAGGTGAAGCCGCCGGTCGAACTGCTGGAAGAGATCGAGTCGGTGCTCAAGATCGACTGCGCGCCGGTGACCTGGCCGATCGGCATGGGCAAGGCCTTCCGTGGCGTCTACCACCTGCTGCATGACCAGACCATGCTGTTCACGCCGGGCGAGGAACGCGCCGGCGGCGAGACCGAACTGATCGACGGAATAGGCAACCCGAAGCTGGACGCGATGTTCCCGATGGAAATGGGACCGATGCGCGACGACGTCGATCTGCTCCAGGCCGCCAGTTCACCGTTCGACATCACCGCCTTCCTGGCCGGCCGACAGAGCCCGGTGTTCTTCGGCTCCGGCATCAACAACTTCGGCGTGCGGGAGATCCTGCAAGCGCTGATCGAATGGGCACCGCCGCCGCAGGAGCGGGACGGCGACAGCCGCATGGTGCAGCCGGCCGAGGCGCCGTTCACCGGCTTCGTGTTCAAGATCCAGGCCAACATGGATCCCAAGCACCGCGACCGGATCGCCTTCTTCCGGGTCTGTTCGGGCCGCTACTCGCCGGGCATGAAGGTCCAGCACCAGCGCATGGGCCGCGAGATGAAGATTGCCAACGCCCTGACCTTCATGGCCAACGAGCGGGTGCACATGGAGGACGCCGTCGCCGGCGACATCATCGGCATCCACAACCATGGCCAGCTGCAGATCGGCGACACCCTGACCGAGGGCGAGGTCCTGCACTTCAAGGGCATTCCCTACTTCGCCCCGGAAATGTTCCGCACTGCCCGGTCACGCGATCCGATCAAGTCCAAGCAGTTGCAGAAGGGCCTGAAGGAACTGGGTGAGGAAGGCGCAATCCAGGTGTTCGAGACCATGACCGGCAGCATGCTGCTGGGCGCGGTCGGCCAGCTCCAGTTCGAGATCGTCGCCCAGCGGCTGCAGACCGAATACAACGTCGATGCCATCTACGCCCAGGCCGATATCTACACCGCGCGCTGGCTCACCTTTCCCGACGACGCGGCCTACCGCCAGTTCGAGAAGGACCAGCAGATGCGGATGGGGCACGACGTCGATGGCAACCCGGTCTACCTGGCGACCAACCGCTACAACCTGGAACTGCTGATCGAAAAATGGCCGCAGGTCGGCTTCCACGCCACACGGGAGCATGGCCAGCGGTTCAGGTAGCGCATCCAGTGGAAGACGGGGAAATCAAGCATGTATGACACCCGGCCCGGCAGTTTCGCCGATCTGCGCAACCCGTTACTGAACGATGCACTGCTGTGGTTGAGCATCGCTGCGGTACCCGGCGTCGGGCTTTCCCTGGCACGCGCGCTGGTTATCGGCTGGCGGCCGCTGATGCTCCTTCATCTGGTATTGCTGGCCGCGCTGTGGCTGATTTGGCTATACAGAAATCGGGCCTCCTATAACGTCCGGGTTTCCGGACTGCTTGCGGTCACCTGGCTCGCCACATTTGGCGGATTCGTCCAGTTTGGCCCGATTGCGGTCGGCGGCTTGTTCGCCATCCTGTTTGCCTTTATCGCCATCCTGTTTCTTGAGGTGCGGGTGGCGCTCTGGCTGATTGTCGGCAACACCCTCTGCCTGGCGCTTGTCGGATTTGCCGCGAGTCAGCATTGGCTCGCGTTCGACCTGAACTATCAGGTCTATGCCTATCACCCCCTGACCTGGCTGCATGCCGTCTGGAACCTGTCGGCATTCGCGGCCGTCATCGCCCTGATCGGCCGACGCATGGTACGTGGCCTGCAGGAACGCGAAACCGCAGTCCGGAAGCTGGTCGAACACCAGCAAATGATCGCGGCCAACATCCCCGGAATCATCTATCAATTCCTGCTGCGCCGGGATGGGCATGCCAGCTTTCCCTATTTCAGCGAAAGCACGTTTCATCTGATCGGGATCGAACCGGAAAAGCTGATGCAGGACGCCACGGCGGCATTTGCCCTGGTCCACCCGGACGATATTGGCCAGGTGAAGGCAACGATCGCTTCTTCGGCCGAAAATCTGACCCCGATTCTGGAAACCTTCCGGGTCATGCTGCCTCAACGCGAAGTACGCTGGGTGGAACGCATCTCGACACCTGAACGATTACCCAACGGCGATACGCTGTGGCATGGCTTCATGATGGACATCACCCAGCGCAAGACCGTTGAAGAGGCCTTGCAGCAGAACGAACAACGATTCCGCGGATTGTTCGAGCTTTCCTCGGTCGGCATCGCGCTCAACGACTATGTCACCGGCCAGTTTCTCGCCGCCAACGACGCCCTGCTCGCCGCCACCGGCTACCCCCGCGACGAGTTGCTGACCCTGAGCAATCGCGAGATCACGCCGAAGGATTTTGCCGGGCAGGACAGGAAATGTCTGGAGGAAATGGAAAGCACGGGGCGTTATGGTCCCTGCGAGAAGGAATACAGGAGCAAGGATGGCGGACACATCCCGGTCCTGCTCCACGGCTTCAAGATGATCGATTCGACCGGACGTCCTGTGGTGTGGTCCATCGTTCAGGACATCAGCGAGCGCAGACGCGCGGAACAGGAAATCCGGGAGGCCAAGGACGCCGCCGAAAGCGCAAGCCGGGCCAAATCGGCCTTCCTGGCCAGCATGAGCCATGAGTTGCGGACACCGCTCAATGCCATCATCGGGTTTGCCCAGATGCTCGACATGGATCGGCAGACGCCGCTCGACACAGAACAAAAGGAAGCCGTCGATCACATCCTGCACGGCGGTCGACACCTGCTCGACCTGATCAACGAGATGCTCGACCTGGCCCGCATCGAAGCCGGGAAAATGGAACTGTCCATCGGGCCGGTGGAACTCGGCCCGGTGATCGCCGACACCGCGGCCCTGATCAATCCCGCCGCCGCCCGCCGGCGGATCGTCATCCGGCATTCCTGCCCGCCGAACGCTTTCGTCCTGGCTGATGAACGTCGGGTTCGGCAGATCATGCTGAACCTGCTCTCGAACGCGGTGAAGTACAACAACGAGGGCGGTCTGGTCACCGTGTCGTGCCAGATCAGGGACGCGATGGTGCGCATCACCGTCATCGACACCGGCCCGGGCATTCCGAAGGAACGCTACCCGCAGCTGTTCGAGCTCTATCAGCGGCTTGGCGCCGAGCGCACTGCGGTGGAGGGCACCGGCATAGGCCTCGTCATATGCAGGAAACTCGCGGAAGCCATGGGCGGCGTCATCGGCTTTGACAGCGAAGTCGGTGTCGGCAGCCGATTCTGGCTGAACCTTCCGCTGGCCAGCACAACCACGCTCGCGGATGCCGCCATGGCAATCGAAAACGATATCCTGCCACGTCCTCCGCCAGACGAAACATTACCGTCCAGCCGGGTCCTCTATGTTGAAGACAATGTCTTCAACCAGGCCGTCATGCGGCAAATATTCCGCCAGCTGCCGGGCGTTGAACTGCGGCTTGAAGACAGTGCCGAGGCAGGACTGGAAGTGGTTCGGACGCAGCAGCCGGCGCTGGTTCTGATGGACATCAACCTGCCCGGCATGAATGGCCTCGATGCACTGAAAATACTCAAGGGCGATCCGCACACGGCGGCGATTCCCATAATCGCGATCACCGCAGCGGCGCTGCCGGACGACGTCCAGGCGGGCCTGGAGGCAGGGTTTACGTCTTACCTGACCAAACCGTTCGATGTCGCTGTTCTGTTGGCGCTGGTGCGGAGCCTTATTGAACAGGGCCCGGCAACACCCGATGACCAGGATCAACGCCCGTAAATCGGCGCCTGTCCCGATTTGAAGGCACGGCAAAAGGCCGCGTAACGTTCTGAAATGGTCTCGTCGCTCCGTTCGCACTGCGCCCTGGCCAATGCCCAGGCTTCTTCAGGGCAATTCTGTAACACGAAGCCCAGATCCTGCCTGTGATAAGCCTCCTGACATTGCCGTGCCAGGCTCCCCTGATTCGGCGGCGCCGACTCTCCGGCAACTGCCGGCGGCACGACCAGCCAGACCGACAAGACAACCAGCAGCAATGTTTTCCGCACGGTTCCGATCCTCGTCTCGCAGTCACTGTGGCCAGATTATATCTGGAAGGTCGAGCCTTGCTCCCGGGCCGGCGACGGCTATACTCTGCGCAATCATTTGCCCACCATTTCGATCATGGAACCACCCAAAGGCACATTGCAGGAAGCCATCGTCCAGCAACGCAAGTCATTGCGCGCGATGCTGCACGGCCCCTTGCAGAAGACCGCCGAGCTGTGCAGTTTTGCCTGGCAGGACCGAGCCACCCTCGACGACGCGCTGGCCGAGTCCTTTCGCCTGATCCCATCCTGCAAATATCTCTACGCCCTGAATACGGACGGCATCCAGATCAGCAGCAATATCGCGGCCGACGGCGTTTACCCGAGTGATTTTGGCCGTAACCGTTCGCAACGGCCCTACATGCGTGAGAAGGTGCCGTCCGACGGCTTCGTCCTGTCCCAGGCCTACATCAGCATGCGTGCCAAACGCCCTTCTCTCACCGCCATCCAGCTGGTGCGCGGCCCGGACTGGCGAGTGCTCGGCTTCGTCGGCGCCGACTTCGACCTGAGGGATCTGCCCATCACCCACAAGCTGTACGATGAGCCAACCTATTGGCGGCAGATCAAGGGCGACCCGGCCATACGCGGCACGGTCTTCCACCAGACCCGCGCGGACAGCATCATGGACATCAACATGGAGACGGTGCTTTCCGTCGTTGAAGAGTTGATGGCGGCGCACGGCGTGCACCATGTGATGCTGCACTTTTCCAGCAGTCGGGCCGTCATCTGGCTGACCGAGGACCCGCTGCGCTATCGGCTGCTCGACATCGACGCGCTGACCGACCCGAACATCTGCCTGACCTACCCACGCCGCCCCTATCCGGCCGACGCACTGGTCAGCCGGGACCTGATCCGTCCCATACTCGACAACCTGCGTGGCCTGCGCCTGATGGACGAGATGTTCTACCTGCGCACCGGCACGCTGAACATCTTCAACGGCGTGGTTGGTCTTACCTTTTCCTGCGACGGCTCGCACTACATCCCTGTCGATGAATTCCTCGACAAGGGCGAAGGCTTCTGGATGGGCGGCGGCCCGCAGACCTGATTCAGATCAGGAATAGTTCCAGCAGGTCGTTCAGGAAACGCCGCCCCAATGACGTGGGCCGGATGGACAGGCCATCACGCTCCAGCAAGCCGCGCGACTCCGCCTTCCCGACTTCGGCACGTACCCTCTCCCAAGGCAGACCAGTACGTTCCTGAAACAGGCCGCTTTCGAAACCGGCGGTCAGACGCAGCGCATTCATCATGAACTCGAACCGCAGATCGTCCGGTCCCAACACCCGTTCCTCGGCCAGTCCGCTTCCGCCCATGTACTCCCGTGGCAGTTTGCGATTGGCCCGCCTGACCACCCGGTCATGGAAACTGAGTTTGGAATGGGCTCCGGCCCCGATGCCCAGGTAATCGCCGAACTGCCAGTAATTCAAGTTGTGCCTGCAGGCCTGACCCGGCCGGGCATAGGCAGAAGTCTCGTAATGTTCATAACCCTGGTCCACGAGCATCGCCTCAACCCGGTCCTGCATGGCGGCCGCCAGATCGTCGTCCGGCAGGATCGGGGGCGCTGCGGCGAAGGCAGTATTCGGTTCCAGGGTCAGGTGATAGCAGGACAGATGCGTCGGCGCAAAGGACAGGGCCGTACTCAGGTCGGACTCCAGTTCCGGCAAGGTCTGCTCAGGCAGGGCATACATCAGGTCCAGGTTGAGCCGCTCGAAGATTTCACGAGCCGCCGTTACCGCATTTCGTGCTTCGTGACTGTCGTGGATGCGTCCCAGCGCCTGCAAATGCCGGTCGTTGAAGCTCTGAATTCCTATTGACAGCCGATTGACGCCGGCGTCCCGGTAAGCCCGGAATCGCGCCACCTCGAAGGTTCCCGGATTGGCTTCCAGGGTCACTTCCGCCCAAGGGCGCAGCGGCAGCAGCGTCCTCACTGCCGTCAGCAGGCGATCCAGCCCTTCCGGGGTCAGCAGGCTGGGGGTTCCGCCACCGATGAACACTGTCTCGATCGATCGGCCCCAGATATCCGGCAGCGACCGCTCCAGTTCCTGAATCAGCGTATCGATATACGCCGCCTCGGGGATATCGCCCCGCACCGCATGCGAGTTGAAGTCGCAGTAGGGGCATTTCCGCACACACCAGGGCACATGCACATATAGCGACAGGGGCAAGGCTTGCGCAGGCGCCGATCTATGCCCTTTGTCATATTGTTGTACGAACAGCTCTGATGTAATCATCGTGTCGAACATTTCTAAGGAGGGAATGTCATGCTATTCGGTAATTCTGAAAAACTCAGCCGGCTGCATCAGGAAATCCATCTTCTCCAGGAAGATCGGGCGACCATGGATCGTCATCTGGACGAGATCCGGGTCCGTGCCGAAGCGCATGAAACGGAAAAAAACGACATCGCACGCGAACTGGCTATGCTCAAGGGCGTCAACCGGCATCTCTTGTCCTACAGCGACACACTCAAGGAATCGCAAAACTCGCTCGCCGCGCTGGCCCAGTCCATGAAGGCGGAAACCGTCCAGGTCAGTTGCGCCTGCGACAGTGTCGGCGGGACCCACCATACGATCGAAAGCATGACCGATCGTATCGAAAACTTCGCCAAGCGCCAGCAAAGCACGGCCGAGGCTGTCACCCAGCTACACCTTCGCACCGGCGAGATCGACGGCATCGTCCGCCTGATCAAGGACATCGCCGACCAGACCAACCTGCTGGCGCTCAATGCCGCCATCGAGGCTGCCCGTGCCGGTGAAGCCGGACGCGGCTTTGCGGTGGTGGCCGATGAAGTACGCAAACTGGCCGAGCGGACCAGCAAGGCGACCAGCGAGATTTCCGGACTGGTCCATGCCATCCAGGGCGAAGCCGACCAGGTCCGGGATCAGGTCCAGCTTGCGCCGGAGGAAACCAGCGCCATTCGCAATGAAGGCCACCAGGCCTACGATGGCATCAAGCAGCTGATGGCCATCTCGAACAACATGATCGGCACCATTGCCGCCAGCGCACTGCGCAGCTTCGTCGAAACCTCCAAGGTCGACCATCTGGTGTTCAAGATGGATATCTACAAGGTTTTCCTGGGGCTTTCCGACAAAACCGAAGCTGATTTTTCCAGCCATACCCATTGCCGGCTCGGCAAGTGGTATTACGAAGGCGATGGTCACAGCTGCTTTTCCAACCTGCCCGGCTACCGTGAAATCGAACCGCCCCATGTCGACGTACACCAGCAAGGCGTACTGGCGGTGAAGCATTACCGTGCCGGTCGCATCGAACAAAGCCTGGAAGCGCTGGGCAGGATGGAACAGGCCAGCGTGCAGGTACTCAGAAATCTGGAGACCATGGCGACGACCGGCGAAAACACGCCGTCTGCACTCTGCGTCTCGAAGTTCTAGGCAGTTGCCCCGAGCCGTTCGGCCAGAGCCATCAGCGCCTGGCCCCGGTGGCTGATGCCGTTCTTCTCGTCTGCGGTCAATTCGGCTCCGGTACGGCCGAAGGCCGGCACCAGGAAATACGGGTCATAGCCGAAACCACCGGCACCGCGCGGCTCGTCGATGATCTCGCCATGCCAGGCACCCTCGGCGATGATCGGCTGGGGATCGTCCGCATAGCGCACATAAACCATGACGCAGTAGTAATGGGCCTTGCGATTCGGGTTGCCTTTCAGGGCCTCGATCAGCTTCTGGTTGTTGCGTTCGTCCGACTTGGGCTCGCCGGCATAGCGGGCCGAATAGACGCCGGGGGCGCCATTGAGCGCATCCACGCAGATGCCGGAATCATCCGCCAGCGCGGGCAGCCCGGTATGGGCCGAGGCGTGCCGGGCCTTGGCGATGCAGTTCTCGACGAAGGTCACGTGCGGCTCGGGGCATTCCGGCACGCCGAAACTGCTCTGCGGCAAGGCCTCGATCGCCAGTGGGGCGAGGATTTGTTGAATTTCCCGCAGCTTGCCCGCGTTGTTGGATGCGATTACCACCTTTTTCATGTCAGCCCTCGCTTATCGCCTGTTTCTGTTCGACCACCAATTGCCCGATGCCGGCCTGGGCCAGGTCGAGCAATGCATTCAGTTCGGCTCGCTGGAAGGGCGCACCTTCCGCCGTGCCCTGGATTTCGATGATGCCGCCGGAGCCGGTCATCACCACGTTCATGTCGGTGTCGCAATCGGAGTCCTCAAGATAATCCAGATCCAGGACCGGCACGCCCTTGTAGATGCCGACCGAGATCGCCGCCACGTGGTCGCGGATGACCGAGGCCGGCAGCTTGCCTTCCTTGACCAGCCACTCGATGGCATCGTGCACAGCTACCCAGGCGCCGGTGATGCTGGCGGTACGGGTACCGCCATCGGCCTGGATCACGTCGCAGTCGACATGAAGGGTCCGTTCGCCCAGCTTTTCCAGATCGACCGCCGCGCGCAGCGAGCGTCCGATCAGGCGCTGGATTTCCTGGGTACGGCCGCTCTGCTTGCCCTTGGCGGCCTCGCGCTCGCCTCGTGTATGCGTAGCCCGCGGCAACATGCCGTATTCGGCGGTCAGCCAGCCGGCACCGCTGCCCTTGACGTGGAAGGGCACCTTTTCCAGCACGCTGGCTGTGCACAGTACCTTGGTATCGCCGCATTCGACCAGGACCGAACCCTCGGCGTGCTTGGTGTAACGGCGGGCGATGCGAATGGTACGTAGTGTCTTTGGGTCGCGCCCGGAGGGGCGGCTGAAATCGTTCATGATCAGTTTTTCTTGTCGATGTTGTGTTTGAGGAGAGCGTTCTGAATTTCTTCGATTGCCTTGTCGATGTCGATATCGCTCATGGTCGGATGCTGGTCCAGACGTTTCCCAGCCAGTTCCCGCAATTCCGTGGTAAAGCCTTCGAGGCCGAGGCCATCCAGCGCCTTCTTGTCTGAATCATGCATATCTTCACCGCAGCGCATGGCGATGACGGACAGGTTGTCGCCACGTTCGCCACCGCGGTATTCGGCATGGTCAAGCAACTGGATGAGCGCCTGTTTGAGGGAATAAATCCGCAGGATGGAAAGCATCTCGTCCGGATCCAGTTCCGACCAGAAACCATCCGAACCGAGCAGCAGGATATCGCCTTCGCGCAATGTCACTCCGGCCGAGAGTTCAATATTGGGCAGCATGAACCCACCCACGCTGTTCAGGAGCTTGTTCCGTTCAGGATGCGTATTGATCTCGCCCTGGGTGATCAGACCATCATCCAGCAACTGCTGGACGGCAGAGTGGTCGCGGGTCCGGAACAACAGGCCTTCCTGGCTGAAGTGGTACAGGCGGGAATCTCCGACATGCGCCCAGAAGGCACGGCCGGACTGGATCACACAGAGTATGCAGGTCGTCCGCGGCGTATCCTTCATCTTGTGCTCGACCGCATAGGCGTTGATGGTGTCGTGCGCCGTATAGATGCTGTCCAGAAGAAACTCTGTGATGTCCTCCAGGCCGGGTTTGGCTAGTTTCTTGAACAGGTTCTGGACCACATCCACCAGCAACTGCGCAGCCACCTCGCCCTTGGCGTGGCCACCCATGCCATCAGCCAGAACCATGACGATGGTTTCCGATGTATAGGAATAGCCGATCCGATCCTGGTTCGAGGACCGGCCACCCTTGCGACTTTCCTGGTACAGGCTGTATTTCATAATGATCTGGTCAACCTATCCTTGATTACATTCATCAACGTGGGTTTGACGGCTGGCTTGGCATGCGTCGGCACCAGCCCGATCAAACGCTTCTGAACCGAAAAGACGCTTTGCGGCCGCTCTGTATAGGACAGGCGGAGCAAGCTGTCGATCAATTCCAGAAACTCCTCCGAATACATGCCGGCAAACTCTTTTGTCGCCGGGACCATCCTGTCATCCTGCTGCCGCTCGTTGGAAGGTGGCGGGGGACGCTTTGCAATACAGGCATAGATGCTGGCGCCCACACCGTAGATGTCCGTCCACGGACCCAGCCGGTCACGTTGATTGTATTGTTCCGGCGCAGCGAAGCCCGGTGTGTACATGGGCACATATTTATGATCGACCAGCAGGGCCTGCCTCGCCGCCCCGAAATCGATGAGCAGCGGCGAGCCATCGTGACGGATGTAGATGTTGGACGGCTTGATGTCAAAATGCAGCAGGCGCCGGGCATGAATCTCGCGCAGGCCGTTGAGCAACTGGATGAACACCCCCCGAATGAAACCCTCACGCATGGGATCATTGTGCATCTCGTAGATATGGCGTTGCAGGGTCTTGCCCCGTTCGTACTTCATTACCATGTATACGGTTTCGTTGGCGCGGAAGAAATTCTCCACTTCCACCACATTGGGATGACGAATGTTGGCCAGGGTGCGACCTTCATCGAAGAAATATTTCATCCCCTGGCGAAAGGTCTTTTCCTTTTCAGCCGAGATCGGCTTGACGATGCCATCGGAATCGCGCATCACCATACCGTCCGGCAGGTATTCCTTGATGGCGACCGGCTGCCCTGCCGGATCGAAGGCCAGATAGACGAGACTGAACCCGCCGCCGCCGATTTTGCGGTCGATGGTGTATTCGTCCAGCCGGTACCCACTGGGCAGCGGGTCAGGAATTTGAGCGGCCATTCAAGCCCAAGTATGATGATTGCTTTTGCTGCATAACCGAGAGAATAACGAAAACGTGGCGTCCTTGAACAGTATGACCGGTTTTGCGTCGGCCTCCGCCAGTTTGGCGAACGGCGCTATCAGCCTGGAATTGCGTGCGGTCAACTCGCGCTTCCTGGATCTTTCATTCCGCATGGCCGAGGACTTCCGCGTCCTGGAACCCGCAATCCGGGAGCGCATCAACGACCAGGTCAAGCGCGGCAAACTGGAATGCCGGATCAACTTCACCGCCAAGGAAGGCGGCCTGCTGCCAGGCGAACCCAACGCCGCGATGCTGGAACAACTGATCAGACTGGCCGACACGGTCACCAAGGCGATACCCGAATCGCGCCCTCTCAGTGTGGCGGAAATCCTTCGCTGGCCAGGCATGCTCGGCGAAGCGGCAAACCTGGCCGAGGAGATGCAGGCCGTCGCGCTGACCCTGCTGTCCAGCGCGTTGAAGGACTTCAATGCCAGCCGCGCCCAGGAAGGTTCAAAACTGGCCGAAATCATCCTCCAGCGGGTCAATGCCATGCGCGCCCTGATCGCCGGCCTACGGCCGAGAACGGCCGATATTGTCGCGGCCTTCCGTGAAAAGATCAGCCGGCGCATGGAAGAAATCCTGCAAGGCTCGGATCACGAACGCATCCACCAGGAAGTCGCCCTGTTCGCCCAGAAAGTCGATGTGGACGAGGAACTCGACCGACTCTCCACCCACCTCGATGAGGTTGAACGGGTACTCAAGCAGGGTGGCGCCGCCGGCAAGCGGCTCGATTTCCTGATGCAGGAACTCAACCGCGAGGCCAACACCCTGGGCTCCAAGGCCGTGGTCATGGAACTCAGCCAGACCTCGGTGGAGATGAAGGTACTCATTGAACAGATGCGCGAACAGATCCAGAACATCGAGTAGAGGCAATCATGTCCGGCAATCTATTTATCGTCACCGCCCCCTCCGGGGCTGGCAAATCGAGCCTGGTGAAGGTGCTTCTGGAAGCCGACGCAGGCATCCAGCTATCCATTTCCTACACTACCCGCGCACCCCGTCCAGGTGAGGAAAACGGCGTGCATTACCACTTCGTCAGCGTCGATGAATTCCGCGACATGCTGAACCGGGGCGACTTTCTGGAAAGCGCGGAGGTCTACGGCAACTACTACGGCACCTCGCAACCCTGGATCGAAGACCAGATTCGCGCCGGCCGGGATCTGTTGCTGGAAATCGACTGGCAGGGTGCGGCCCAGGTCCGCAAGCTGTTTCCCGATGCTGTCAACCTGTTCATCCTGCCGCCTTCCCTGGCCGAACTGAAACGCAGACTGGAAGGTCGCGGCCAGGACTCGGCCGAGGTCATCAGCCGGCGGTTGGCCGCGGCACAGGAAGATATCTCGCAGGCCTATTCGTTCGATTATCTGGTGGTCAACGACGATTTCAACGTCGCCCTGGCCGACATCCAGGCGATCGTCCGGGCCCGGCGCCTGGGCATCCACAACCAGATGCGTGCGCTGGAACCGCTGCTGAACGACCTGCTCAGCCGCTAGCCTCACTCGCCACCCAGACACGGCCATCCTCGACCTTGACTGGATAGGTGTGCAACGGACAGTCGGCAGGTTCGTTGGTCGGCTGGCCGCTGGCCAGGTCGAAGTAGCTGCCGTGCAGCGAGCACTTGATCGACTTGCCCTTGATGCAGCCGAACCAGAGGGAGTAATCCTCGTGGCTGCACATCTCGTCCACGCAGAAATACTCACCTTCAGCATTGCATAGCAGAAGCTGTTTGCCGGCAACTTCCAGTCGTTTCATCTGGCCGGGTTGCAGTTCGTCCGTACCAGCCGCATCGAACCAGGTCATCACTTCACCCGCGCCAGGGCCTTGCCGGAATCCAGCGCGACGCGCGCCATGTCGGCGGCCTCGACCAGCGTCCGCGCCTTGCCGACGTGATACAGGATGAGAGACGCGCCCAGCACCAAGGAATCGTAGGTCGGACCCCTGTTGCCGGCCAGTGCCGCCAGACCCGCCTCGGCTGCGGCCTGTGCGGTGGCTTGGACATCGACCATGATGGCCACTTCGTCACCATCCCGTTCGGACTTGGGCAATGAATCCGGCAAGGGCACGGCACGAACGGTCTGGGTGATGCCCAGAGCCACAGGATCGATGTCCATTTCCACTTCTTCGCCCCGGTCCTGATAGGCAGTGAACTTGCCGGCCTGGCGCAGCGAAGGCATCACGCCACCTTCGACGCCGCGAATGATGAGCGCGGAGTCAAAACCCGCATGGCGGGCGAGTTGTGCGTAGATGGGCGGATAGGGTTTGTGCACATAGCCGGTGACGAAGTGGGTGCGCTTGCGGCCGACGATGGGCTTCGCCTCGGTCTCGACGGTCGTGACGGCCTGCCGCTTTACCATGCGCACCCGCAACGGAATCATGTCATGCAGCTTGGGACAGAACTGAGCCTGATCGACATAGGCCCAGCCCAGCGCGGGATTGGACAGACGTGCGGCCGCCTCGACCGGGCTCATATCCACATTAACGCCAGCGACCTTCAGGACGTGGCGGGCGGTCACCCCGTATTTAGGGCCAACCGCATCGAGGCCATGGTTCACCGCCGGCACACCCAGTTCTGCCAGCAGCACCGGCAGGAAAGGCGCGGCCGGCAGGCAGCGGTTGTAGCCGTCATACGGGTCGGCGATGTCGACCACCTCGTCCACTTCGGCGGTAACGCGCAGGGTGGAGGCAAGGATCGCGTCCAGCACGCCCTTGAATTCATCCATGGTCTCGCGCTTCATGCGCAGGGCTATGAAAAAAATGCCGGCCTGAACCGGGTCGACGACGCCATCCAGAATGGCTTGCATGCCGATGGCAGCTTCTTCCTGACTGATGTTCTTGGATAGTTCCGGGCCAGTGGCGATGCGCTGGATGATGGAATGCATCACCTTCTTGGGGTCTTGGCTTTCGGTGGGGGCGTTCATTAGCAACTCCTGAAATAACCCACGCAGGATATTTTTGCCAGCCGTCACAGTCAACCGACAAGGAACCCTATTTTTCCTGGGCCTATCGGAATCAAGCCCCCAACTTGCGATACAGGGTCCGTTCGCTGATGCCCAGCTTCATGGCCAAGCCGCGCTTGTCGCCGCCCATCTGATCCAGCGCCCAGCGGACATATTCGGCCTCGACCCGCTCCAGGGGCATGACGGTGAACAAAGTTTCCGGCAACGCACCAGATTCGTAACCGGGCATGGTGGCGGCCATTTCTTTCGGGAAATGCTCCGGCCGAAGGGTATCGGCATCGGCCAGAAGGAGTGCCCGTTCCAGCAGATTGCGCAGCTCGCGGATGTTGCCTGGAAAATCATAGGCAACCAGCCGGGCCATGGCCTGGTCGCTCAGATGGATGGAGCGATCCGGAGCCAGGCGGGCCAGCAGGCTTTCGACCAGGATGGGGATATCGTCCGGGCGCTCGCGCAAGGCCGGCAAATGGATGGGGAACGCCGAGATGCGGTAGTACAGATCGCGCCGGAACGTCCCCGCCTCGACCATCTGCTTCACGCCCCGGTGAGTTGCGGCAACCAGCCGGAAATCGGCGCGCAGTGTCTCCACCCCACCGACCCGGCGGAAGGTACTGGTTTCCAGCAGGCGCAGGAGCTTGACCTGAAGATGCAGGGGGATGTCGCCCACTTCATCGAGAAACAGCGTCCCGCCAGCCGCCGCTTCGACCAGGCCGATCTTGCGTTGATTGGCACCTGTGAATGCCCCCTTCTCATAGCCGAACAGTTCCGACTCGAACAGGGTCTCGGTCATGCCCGAGCAATCCACCGGCACGAACGGCTTGCTGCGCCGCGGACTCAGCGAATGCAGGGCCTGGGCGGCCAGTTCCTTGCCGGTGCCGGACTCGCCCAGCAGCAGCACCGGGGTCATGGCCGGTGCCGCCCGGTTTATGAATTCCACCATATGGTTGAAAGCGGGTGAACGCCCCACCATGCCGGCACCATTGGACTGACTGCCGATTTCCCGCAGGAAATTCATGGTCTCGACAAAGTAGGCGATCTTGCCGTCCGCACCCTGGATCGGGATCAGTTCGACATCCACATACTCTTCGCCACGCGGGGTGTGATGCAGATGCAGGACACGGCTGACCTCCCTGCTCTTCTCCGCTGCCTGGCGCGGACAGGACTCGCCGCACTGGTCGCACGGCTTCTTGAAATGGTGGGAAACCTCGTAGCAGGTTCGGCCAATAATGGCACGCGGGTTGCCAAATTCGCGGCGGTAGGCCTGGTTGGCGGCCATGATCCGGTATTCGCTGTCGACCAGGATACGCGGCTCGTTCAAGGCTTCCAGGAGGGAAAGCAACTCTGCAGGTGGGGTCATGTCGTTATAGGCAGCGGGACTGACATCATTGTCAGCAATATATGGCAAGCCAGTCAATGCCGATTTAGCACCCAGCCGAAACAGGGTGCGACGATTTACCGCATTCCGCTCAATCACCTGAAAACATAAGCTTTTTAAGTCGATCAAATTGTCCGAATTTGATTGGCACGTTAGTTGCCTAGTACTTGTTACTCAATGAGAGAGAAGCCCATGAACCGCTTTCGCCCCCCCATCCTCAAGTGGGAAATCATCGCCATCCTGCTGGTGAAAATGGCGCTGATTTTCGCCATCTGGTTCCTGTTCTTCGATCGCCCCAACCATCCCGGCGCCGAAGGCACGGCTCGCGCCCTGCTCGACCGGCCGACCATGGAAAGGAATGCTCCCCATGAATGAATCCCTGATAGAACTATCCCGGCTGCAGTTCGCCGCCACCGCGCTATACCACTTCCTGTTCGTACCTCTGACTCTGGGAATGACCTTCCTGCTGGTCATCATGGAATCGACCTACGTCCTGACCGGCAAGACCATCTACAAGGACATGGTCAAGTTCTGGGGCAAACTGTTCGGCATCAACTTCGCCCTCGGCGTCACCACCGGCATCACCATGGAGTTCCAGTTCGGCACCAACTGGGCCTACTACTCGCATTACGTCGGCGACATCTTCGGAGCGCCGCTGGCCATCGAGGGGCTGATGGCCTTCTTCATGGAGTCCACCTTCATCGGCCTGTTCTTCTTCGGCTGGGATCGCCTTTCCAAAATGCAGCATCTGACCATCACCATCCTCACCGCCATCGGTTCCAACCTGTCGGCGCTGTGGATTCTGATCGCCAACGGCTGGATGCAGGATCCGGTCGGCGCCGAATTCTCATTTACCACCATGCGCATGGAAATGAGCAGCTTCTGGGACGTGCTGTTCAATCCCACAGCCCAGGCCAAGTTCGTGCATACCGTCTCGGCCGGTTATGTCACCGGCTCGCTGTTCATCCTGGGCATCTCGTCCTGGTATCTGCTGAAGGGCCGGGATGTTGAATTTGCCCGCCGCTCCTTCCGCATCGCCGCTGCCTTCGGCTTCGCCGCCTCGCTGTCAGTGATCGTGCTGGGCGACGAATCGGGCTATGCGGTGACCGAGTCCCAGCAATCCAAGATGGCTGCCATCGAGGCCATGTGGGAAACCGAGCCAGCCCCGGCCGGCTTCAACCTGTTCGCCATTCCGGACGACCAGGCTGAAACCAACTACGCCGAAATCCGCATTCCCTACGTGCTGGGCCTGATCGCCACCCGTGGCGTCAGCAAGGAGATACCCGGCATCAAGGAAATCCGCGAACACAACAAGACGCGGATCGCGTCCGGCATCCTCGCCGTCAAGGCCCTGGAACGGCTTCGCAAGGACGGTAACGACCTGGAAGCAAAGACGGTGTTTGACGCACACAAGGCTGATCTGGGTTATGGCCTGCTGGTGAAAAAATACGTCGCCGACGTAGCTCAAGCCACGCCGGAAATGATCGCTCAAGCAGCCCACGACACCGTGCCCAAGGTCGCCCCGCTGTTCTACAGCTTCCGCCTGATGGTGTTGCTGGCCTTCAGTTTCGCCGTGCTGTTCACCCTGTCCTTCTGGTATTCCATCAAGGGCACATTCACCGAGAAGAAATGGCTGCTGCGCTGGGCACTGTGGTTCATTCCCATGCCCTGGATTGCTGCTGAACTGGGCTGGTTCGTGGCCGAATACGGCCGCCAGCCATGGAGCATTTTCGGTGTCCTGCCCACCAGCCTGTCGGCGTCCACTCTTTCCGTGAACAGCCTGTATGGCAGCCTGGCCGGCTTTGTCGGCTTCTACACCATCCTGCTGATGGCCGAGATGTACCTGATGTTCAAATTCGCCCGGCTGGGCCCCAGTTCGCTGGGCACCGGCAGATACCACTTCGAACGCGAAGCCGTCGCAGCCTGATCCGAGGAGAACGATAAATGTTTGACTACGAAACCCTGAAACTCATCTGGTGGCTGCTGGTCGGCGTGCTGCTGCTCGGCTTCGCCATTATGGACGGCCACGACATGGGCGTCGGCACCCTGCTGCCCTTCGTCGGCAAGAGCGATCTGGAACGCCGGGTGGTAATCAACACCGTCGGCCCGCACTGGGACGGCAACCAGGTCTGGTTCATCACCGGTGGCGGAGCCATCTTCGCCGCCTGGCCGCTGGTCTACGCCACCGCTTTTTCCGGCTTCTACTGGGCCATGCTAGCCGTGCTTTGGGCACTGTTCTTCCGGCCGGTCGGATTCGACTACCGGTCCAAGATCGCCAACCCGACCTGGCGCAGCACCTGGGACTGGGGCCTGTTCGTAGGTGGCTCGGTGCCGCCATTGATCTTCGGCGTAGCCTTCGGCAACCTGTTGCAAGGCGTCCCGTTCCACTTCGACGACAACCTGGTCTCCTACTACACGGGCAGCTTCTGGGCCTTGCTCAATCCGTTCGCCTTGCTCGCTGGCGTGGTCAGCTCCTCGATGATCACCTTCCACGGCGCAAACTATCTGATGCACCGTACCGAAGGCCCGATTTTCGAACGCACCCGTAAATGGTCCATCGTCTCCGGGCTAGTCATGGTAACCACCTTCGTGCTGGCTGGCGTCTTCATCGGCAGTCTGCCGGGCTATGTCATCACCTCGGCAGTCGATCCCAACGCCCTGCCCAATCCGTTGGCCAAAACGGTATCGATCGTCCAGGGTGCCTGGCTGAACAACTTCAAGACCATGCCCGCCCTCTGGCTCCTGCCTGGATTGGGCATACTGGGTGGCCTGGGTGGCGTCGCGCTGGCCGCCAGCCGTAAAACGCTGCTGGCCTTCGTGGCGTCATCGCTGACCATGGCCGGCGTCATCGGCACGGCCGGGGTCGCCCTGTTCCCGTTCGTCATGCCCTCCTCGACAGACCCGAACTCCAGTCTGACCGTATGGGACAGCGTCTCCAGCCATCTGACCCTAGGCATCATGCTCTGGGCCGCCATCATCTTCGTGCCGATCATCGTGGTCTACACCTCGTGGTGTTACAAGGTCATGGCCGGTAAGGTCACCGAAAAATTCATCGAGGCCCATGACAAGGCCGCATACTGAGAAAGGACATACACATGTGGTATTTCACCTGGATACTGGGCGCTTCCCTGGCCGTCATGCTGGCCGTGCTCAACGGCATGCTCTGCGAAGCGAGGGAATGCGCAGTTAACAACCCTGAAGAGGACAAATGACATGAAAATCGCCGTCGCCAGTCAGAACCGCAAGACAGTCACCGGCCACGCCGGAAAATGCCGGAAGTTCTGGATCTACGACGTGGAAGGCTGCGAAGTGAAAGACAAGCGTCTGCTGGAACTGCCCATCGAGCAAAGCTTTCACGAAAGCGACCCTCATGCGCCGCACCCGCTCGACGAAGTCAACGTACTGATCAGCGGCGGCATGGGCAGCGGCCTGCAGGGGCGGCTGAAACAGAAGGGCATACTGGCCGTCTCCACCGGAGAAACCGATCTGGAGCGAGCCGTTGCAGACTGGCTCAACGGCACCCTGAAGGAACTGCCGCCGGGTCTCCTCCATGACCATGATCACGGCAATGGCCGCCACAAGCATTGATTAATCGATAACACACACTCGCAACCAGGGAGGCACGGTCTTCTGCTGCCTCCCTAGCCTGCGTGAATAACAAAAGATTAAACACGAGAGGAAGTAAAATGAAACAAACCCTGCTGCAAGAAAAGTACCCCGTATTCGTTGCCGAAATCGACAAGTCAGAAACCAGTTGCAACAACGTCAACGACGTAGTGGCCTACCTCAAGGCGAAGATCGCCGAGATGGCAAAGGTTCAGTTCATCAGCGTATTCGATCACTATGCGCACACCAAAAACATCGGCGGCGAGATTGCCGAAGGCATCGTTGGCGCCGTGGATGTAATCTTCTGCTTCGGCTTCGCCCTGCCCAATTCTCAGGTGCTGGCCGTGCGCCCGCGCTCCATCGGCGTCGCCGACATGGGCAGCAAATTCGTGGTCAGTTTCCTGGAGGCCCCCATGGCGCCCGCCAATCTGGCCATGGAGACCTGGGTCAAGGGGCTGCGTAACAAGAACTGAGCCATTCGTGCCAATGTCTTGGCCTTGCTGATTGCGCTGTCAGTGACAACCTTGGCGACATATCCCAAACTGATCGTATCAGACATGTGCAACAGCAGAAGCACAGCATGTTACTTCTGCAAAAAACCGCTCTAGTACCACTGTAATCGATTGTTCGCCCATATCGGAGTGGGCTTTTTCTCTTTGGGGGCCCAATGATTCTTGAGGCGATAGGCCTGCTGACTTTTGGCGGCCTGTGCCATGTCGGCGCCCGCGCTGCGATTACGCGAGGCTTTCGCGTCCCACGCCTACAGCATCGAACCACGCCAGACAAGCTCGGCCTGCCCGCCCGCGAGGTCGCCATCGCCACGGCCAACGACAAACAGTTGTTCGCCTGGCTGATCGCCCCACCTTCCGGGCAACCTGCCCCAGCCGTACTGGTCATGCACGGCTGGGGTGCCAACGCGGCGCTCATGCTGCCCGCCGTACGGCCCTTGCACGATGCCGACTACGTTGTCTTGTTGATAGATGCGCGCTGCCACGGTCGCAGCGATGAGGACAGCTTCAGTTCCATGCCGCGCTTCGCCGAGGACGTCGAACATGCCCTGGACTGGCTCGCCTGCCAACCGGAAGTCGATCCGGACCGCATTGCCTTGCTCGGCCATTCGGTCGGCGCGGGTGCAGTGTTACTGGTCGCCAGCCGTCGGCACGACCTACGCGCCGTGGTGAGTGTTTCTGCATTCGCCCACCCACGCGAAATCATGCGCCGCTTGCTGGCTCGCCAACACCTGCCCTTCATGCCCATCGGCTGGTATGTGTTGCGTCAAGTACAGCAGATCATCGGCTATCGCTTCGACGATATCGCTCCCGAGCACAGCATCACGCGTGTGCACTGTCCAGTGCTGCTGGCACATGGCCGCAGCGACGAAACAGTACCCTTCTCCGACGCGGAACGTCTGCTGGCTGCCGGCCGGAAGGCAAATCAGCCAGTACGCCTGCTGGCGCTTGAGGGGAACCATGAGGTCGGCGATGCACTGCTGCAACATGAAGGTGCCATGCTTGAATTTTTGACGCGCGCTTTTTGTGTAGAGCGCCCTGCCCAGCCTCACTCAGTAAAGAGTGGGATGTGTGACCCAGATCACTGAGTTCGAGGCAGTCCCCATGCATTAATGCCAAACATTCCCGCACAAAAGACGAGTTGCAGGGACTGGCACATGACGGCACCATCTTCCATATCCGCCACACGGTCAAACCCTTGCCTCATTACCAATGATCTTCACTTCACAGGATATGACCATGAAAGACTCCACCTCACGCATCGTCATCCTCGGCGCCGGTTTCGCTGCGCTGACCGCCGTGCGCGAACTACGCAAACGCGCACCCCAGGCACGCATCACGCTGGTCGCGCCCAAACCCGAGTTCGTCTACCTGCCCAGCCTGATCTGGGTTCCCACCGGCATCCGAAAGGGGAGTGACCTGATCCTGCCGCTGGACACTTTCCTCAAGGACCACGCCGTCGAATTCATCGCCGCACGGGTGACCGGCCTTGAAAACAGTGGCCGCACTGTCCTGACCGATCAGGGACCGATCCAGAACGACGCCCTGATCATCGCCACCGGCGGCCGCTTCATCAAGAAGCTGCCGGGCATCGAGCACGCCCTGACCTTGTGCGAAGGTGTCGCCTCGGCCGAAGCCATCAAGCAGCGGCTGGAAAAAATGCAAAGCGGCCGCATCGCGCTCGGCTTCGGCGGCAACCCGAACGAGCCATCTGCCATGCGCGGCGGCCCGATGTTCGAACTGCTGTTCGGCATCGACACCTGGCTGCGTCGTCAGGGCAAACGCGACAAGATTGAACTGACCTTCTTCAACGCCGCCGCCGAACCGGGCAAGCGCTTGGGTGAAAAAGCGGTTTCGGGCCTGCTGTCGGAAATGGCAAAACGCCGCATCGACACCCATCTTGGCCACAAGCCGTTGAGTTTCTCGGAGAAGGGGGTGGATACCGAAGGCGGCCACGTCAACGCCGACCTGATCCTGTTCATGCCTGGCCTGACCGGCCCAGCCTGGGCACCGGAAAGCGGCCTGCCACTCTCACCCGGCGGCTTCATCCAGGGTGATGAGTTCTGCCGGGTACCGAATACCGAACGGGTGTTCGTGGTAGGCGACGCCGGCAGTTTCCCCGGCCCCGACTGGTTACCCAAACAGGCTCACATGGCCGACCTGCAAGCTCAGGCCGCAGCGGAAAACCTGTTGCTGGTTCTAGATGGCAAGGAGCCCATCGCCAAGGCGCGTCCCGAGTTGATCTGTATCGTCGACACCGTGGATTCAGGCATTCTGATCTATCGCGATATGACCCGTTCTTGGCTGCTACCGCCTTCACGGCTGTTCCACTGGGCGAAGCGCTATTTCGAACGGCATTATCTGCGTGTTTTCCGTCGCTGATCCTGCTCCGGATGCCTGAACCAGTCAGGCATCCGAATAGCGCAGAGCCCAGCCCCAGACAACATCAACAGAATCCGGACAATAATGTCCGCCATTATTGGCGCATAGCCAGTCACCCATCCTTAAAGCCTTAACATGTATATTTTTTTTCATTTAATATCAATTTGTTACAAACATAGCAGCCCAATAATACAAGATGGCACGGTAACTGCTTATATGTAATCGCAGCCCAGCAAAAGCTGTTGTCATTCGATACGCGGGACACGTTCGGTGGCGATGGTGGGTTGTATGACTTTTCTCCTCAAGGAACTCGGGGAGGGGCTCTTTCTCCTCCTTCCCCTCCCCGATCTTTTTCCTTGCACCCCTTCCAAAGGTTTTACCCAGTCGCCCGGTTCTGGCAGCCACTAAAACCTAGTAAAATAATCAAACATTAATATTCATCTGTAGATCATGTTTCAGACCCATTACGAACGCATCGGCGGCGAAATCAAAATCCGGCAACTCGTAGATCGCTTCTACGCCATCATGGATGAACTGCCTGAAACCTATGGCATCCGCAAGATGCATGGCGAAGATCTGAGCCACTCCGGCCAGAAACTGTTCGATTTCCTGTCGGGCTGGATGGGCGGTCCGCAGCTTTATGTGGAGAAACACGGCGAGCCATTTCTGCGGCGCCGTCACTTGCCATTTGCCATTGGCGACGCCGAGCGCGACCAGTGGCTGATGTGCATGCGACAGGCCCTCGATGAAGTAGTTGAAACCCCCGAATTGCGACAGGAACTATTCGCCGCCTTCTCCAAGGTTGCCGACCATATGCGCAACAAGGCTCCCGTATCAACGCATCCTCATTGAACCAACCAGCACACTTAACACGCCATGTCACAACCCTCTACGCAACGACTCAAATTTTTCCCGATTTCCTGGTTCGCCATGGTCATGGGCTTGAGCGGCCTCACCATCGCATGGGAACGCGCCGAAGAAATTCTGCAGTTGCCATTCCACCTCGGCCCGGCATTGCTAGGCTTGGCAACACTGGCTTTCGTGGTTCTGGCGGGCCTGTATAGCGCGAAGATGCTGAAATACCGGGAAGCCGTCCGCAAAGAGTGGGCAAACCCGATCAAGATGAATTTTATTCCCACGTTTTCCATCGCCCTGCTTCTGCTTTCCATTGCCTGGCTACCGTTCAGCATTGCGTACTCGCAGTTACTCTGGATAACCGGCAGCGCGGTTCAACTGCTACTTACGCTGTACATCATTTCCTGGTGGGTGCA
>JARLJM010000185.1 GCA_031291185.1 Parasulfuritortus sp.
CCTCACGCCTCACTCACCCAGCCGGTATTCCACGTAGGCACGATCCCGCGCCTGCCGCACCCAGTCATCGAAGGCTTCTTCACTCTTGCGTTCGCGGATGGCCTGACGGGCGAGCATGCGCTGGCGTTCCGGCCCGACATCATGTTCCCGGCGTTCCAGAACCTGGATGATGTGCCAGCCAAAGGGCGTTTTGATCGGCTTGGATATTTCGCCGGCGGGCGTCGCATCCATGGTGCGTTCGAACTCGGGCACGGTATCGCCGGGGTTCAGCCAGCCCAGGTCGCCACCCTGGGCGGCGGACAGATCGTTGGAGTACTGCTTGGCCAGTTTGGCGAAGTCAGCACCGCCGTTGATGAGGCGGTCGCGCAACTCCATGAGCCGGACATAGGCATCCTGGTCGGTGACGACCTCGTTGGTCTTGATCAGGATGTGGCGGGCATGGGTCTGACTGACGATTTGCTGGGTATCGATACCGCGTTTGTCGATCAGTTTGATAATGTGGAAACCATTCGCGCTCTGCAGTACCGGGCTGATGTCGCCGATCTTGATGTCCTTGACGGCATCGACAAACAGGCTGGGTAGCTTGGCCGCGCTGCGCCATCCCATGCTGCCGCCCTGGAGTGCGTTCTGGGCGTCGGAATAGGTGGCCGAGACCTGGGCGAAGTCAGCGCCGCCCTTGAGTTCGGCCAGTGCCTTTTCCGCCTTGGCCTTCAGTTTCTGCAACGCATCGGGGCTGGCGCCCTCGGGGGCCAGGAACAGGATGTGTCCCAGGTTGTATTCGATCTGGTGATCGGGATCCTGTTTCTGATTGGCCAGGAAGTTGTCGATTTCGGCATCGGTCACCACGATGCGGTTGTCGACTTCGCGTTCCCGCAAGCGAGTGATGATCAGTTGCTGGCGAATCTGATTGCGGAAGGATTCGAAGTTGATGCCGTCTTTTTCCAGCGCAGCGCGGAAGGCTGGCAGATCCATCTTGTTCTGGGCAGCGACCCGTGTGACGGCCCGGTCCAGGGTATCCCCGTCAATCCGGATGTTGGTTTCGTCGGCCATCTGGAGCAGCACTTTCTCAGTGATCATGCGCTCCAGGATGCGTTTTTCCAGTACATCCCGTGCTGGCGGCGGGGTATTGCGCAGGGCCATCTGGCGCAGTGTCTGGTCCGTCTGTTGATCAAGTTCGCTCTGCGTGATCACCGCGCTGTTGACCACGGCGACGATACGGTCCAGAAGAACCGGAGCGGACTGGGCGGGAAGCGGGACGAGGAGCGCGGCCAGGAGGAAGATCAGTGCCGCGACCAGGTTCCTGGTCAGGCGGGCGGGCAAGTTAGTGTCGTTCAATTTCATCACTCTTTGTGTATCCAGGAATGCTGTTTTTAAGAATGTCCAGAGGGTTCGGGCCCAGACGCGTTAGCCCCTGCAATTCCAGTTGCAGGAAAAAAGTTGTGGTGGACGTTTGCGAAGTGGTGACCAGTTTCTGCATCACACCGCGTACGGTCCAGCAGCCGGCGTTGTATTCGATCCCGGCCAGTCCCTCCACCAACTGGTGACCGTAGACAGAATAATTGAAGCGACCCATGCTGTACCACTTGGATTTGATGGGCCATTGCCAGGATAGATCGATCTGCTTGAGTTCGGTTCCATAGAGGGGGTTGGTGTAGCGCAGGTCGGCATTCACCAGTTTTCCGGGCCCGGCACGGTAAGTGCCGCCAATGCTGGATTGCGCCAGCTGGTTTGCATGGGTGTCGAACTGGAAGCCCGAGTTCAAGCGCAGGCGGTCGGTAATCTGACCCGATATCTGGCCCAGGAGATTGCTGGAGTTGGTGCTTCGCGCCACAGTCCCGGGCATGGTGACCTGCTGGCCATTGAAGTAATAGCGCTGCCCCAGGGAAACCTGGAGCCGCTCCAGGCCGCTGTTGGTTTCCATGAATCGGCTGGTGACGCCAAGGGTGATCTGATTGGCTTCATTGATGCGATCGATGCCGATGAACTGGTTCTCGGTATAGAGCTGGGGCTGTAGCGGGTCGCTCGCGGCGCTGTCGAATATCGGTATGGCGGTCTGGTCGCGGTAGGGTATCCGGACGTAATAAAGGCGTGGCTCCAGCGTCTGCACGTACGGAGTGCCGTGCCAGTCCATCTCCCGGTCCAGATAAAGGCCGCTGTCCAGCGAGACGATGGGCAGGGTGCGGGTAATGGATTGCGTGTCGGGATAGGCCGGGTTGCGGCTGAGGTTGTACTGGGTGTAGCTCACGCCGATCTTGGGCCGGATGAAGCCATACGAACGCTCGAAATTCATTTCGAGACTGGGATAGGCATAGAGCCGGTTGCCGACCGCCTCGCTACTCAGGGTGTTATCGAAATGGACTGCCTCGCTGGTGAGGTTGAGATGCAGCAGGCCATCGAGCAGGTCGTTCCGGTTCGCGTTGAACAGAATCTGCGGCATCCGTCGATAGGGCGGGGTGATCGGCGCAGCCGGGTCCTGCAGGGTCTGGAAGCTTTGCACTCGACCGGTGGCATTCCACCAGTCGCTGGTATAGGTCAGGGTTCCTTCGCGCGGCAGATTCTGTTGCGAGGTCTGGCTGACCAGACTGGACAGGTCGGTGAAATAGGTGTCGTCCGAGACGCTTTCAAAGTGCAGTGTCCCGCTCAGGCGCGGGCTGAATTGCTGCACATGGTTCAGATATTCGCGATAGCGCCCAGAACCGTAGACGCGGTCATCCGGGAGAGCTTCCACCACGGCGGTGCCGCTGTAGCCAGGTTCCAGGTAGCGATATTCCGTACCCAGCTGGAGACCACGTTGGCTCATGTAGCGTGGCGTAAAGGTGGCGTCCTGATTGGGGGCGATGTTCCAGTACCAGGGTGTGATGACTTCCAGTCCGCGTGTATTCGATACGCCCATGGACGGGGAGAGGAATCCCGATTTGCGGTTGTCGTCCAGCGCGAAGTCGAATGTCGGCGCGTACATGATGGGGACACCCATGTATTCCAGCCGGATATTTTTCGCGGTGCCAATACTGCGGTCGTAATCCAGGTTCAGCATGCTGGTGCGCAGGTACCAGTCGTCGTTGTTCACCGGGCAGGTGGTGAACCGGGCTGACTCCATGCGATATTTGTTGGGGCCTTCAAAAAAAAGCGTTTTGGCATCGCCGCGTCCGGGCTGGCCTTTTTTCGCGGTCAGGGCGAAACGCGCCGGCGTCGCTTCCCCGAGCCGCTCGGTGACTTTGAGATGAAGCTCGTCGCATTCGAAGAGGTCGCTGCCCTTCTGCATCTCGACATGGCCCTTTGCATGGACCTCATCCTGTTTGGCGTCATAGCGCAACCAGTCGGCCTTGAAGGTTTCTTCCGGCGTGCGAGCGGTAACATTGCCCTCGGCGATGATGTGATCCTGTTGCACACCATTCAGGTTGTCGGCGTCGAAAAAAACCGGCCCTTGCCTGACCTGTGATTTGCCCGAAGGTGAAGCCAGTGACGGGTCAGCCTTGAGCGTGACGGAAGTGTCTTCTGCCCAGCAAATACCGGTGACGGTCAGTGCGATCGTCAGTGGCAGGAGACGGAACGGAACCATGGGCGGGTGATAGAATAAAAATTGTTGATTGTTGGCGGATTATAACTTGGAACCATCGGAAAACCCTGATCGTTTGGCCCGATTGCGGCAATGGACTGGGCGCGTGCTGCCGGTACCCCTGACGACACTCGAGGTCGCCTCCGCCGATGCCAGTTTCCGCCGTTATTTTCGGGCCCGGACGGCGGATGCGAGTTACATCGTTATGGACGCGCCGCCGGCCCACGAAGATTGCCGGCCGTTCCTGCATGTCGCACGCCTGTTTCGTGCCGCCGGCGCCAATGCCCCGGAAATCCTGGCCGAGAACCTCGACGAAGGTTTCCTGTTACTGACCGATTTCGGCAATACCACTTATCTCTCGGCCCTCAACGAACAGACCGCCGACCGTCTCTACCGCGATGCCAATGCCGAGCTGGTGAAGATCCAGTTCGCCAGCCGTCCCGGCGAACTGCCCGAATACGACGAGGCCTTGCTGCGGCGGGAACTGATGCTGTTCCCGGACTGGTATCTGGCGAAGCACCTGAAGGTTGAACTGACCGACGCCCAGCGCCAGGTCATGGACCAGGCCTTCGTCGCGATCCTCGCCAACAATCTGGCCCAGCCCCGTGTTTACGTTCACCGCGATTGGCATTCCCGTAACCTGATGGTGACCGAGCGGGACAACCCCGGCGTGCTTGATTTCCAGGATGCGGTCTATGGCCCCATCACCTACGACCTGGTCTCCATCTACAAGGACGCCTACATCCGCTGGGAGGAGGACCGTGTGCTGGACTGGGTGGTGCGTTACTGGGAGGTCGCGCGCAAGGCCGGTTTGCCGGTGGCGGCCGATTTCGGCGATTTCTATCGCGATTTCGAATGGATGGGGGTGCAGCGCCACATCAAGGTGCTCGGCATCTTCGCCCGGCTTTATCACCGCGACGGCAAGTCAGGCTATCTCAAGGACATGCCGCTGGTCATGGACTACTTGCGCCGGGCGTGCGAACGCTATGTCGGCTTGCGTCCCTTCCTGTACTTGCTGGATGAGCTGGAAGGCAAGACAGTCGAAGCGGGGTACACCTTCTGATGAAGGCCATGATCCTGGCCGCCGGTCTGGGGGAGCGCATGCGCCCGCTTACCGATCACACGCCCAAGCCGCTCTTGCAGGCGGGCGGCAAGCCGCTGATCGGCTGGCAGATCGAACGGCTGAGGGCGGCTGGGTTTGTCGATCTGGTCATCAATCACGCCCATCTCGGGCAGCAGATCGAAGCGGCACTAGGCGACGGTACGGGCTACGGCGTGCAGATCGCGTGGTCCGACGAAGGTGCGCCGCTTGAGACGGCCGGCGGCATTGCCAAAGCCTTACATCTGCTTGGTGACCAGCCGTTCATGGTCACCAACGGCGATGTCTACACCGAATTCGATTACGCACGGTTGCAATCGGTGCTGGCTGACATGGCCTGTAATCCGGATCACATGGCCCATCTGGTTCTGGTTGACAACCCGCCTCATCACCCTCAAGGCGATTTCGTATTGGAAGCGGGCAAGGTCAAACCGCCGCCGACACACGCTGTCGGCCGCCATACCTTCTCCGGCATCGGTTGCTACCGGCCCGAACTGTTCGCCGGCATTACGCCCGGCGACAAAGCCAAGCTGGCGCCGCTGCTGATCGCGGCCATGAATGCGGGCAAGGTGACTGGCGAATATTTCCCCGGCCGCTGGGAAGACGTTGGCACCCCAGCCCGATTGCAAGCTCTGGACGAGGAACTGTATGCACACGCCGCCTGATTCCACATTGTACCGCCAACGACGCCGCCGGGTCATGCAGGCCATGGGCGAGGGCGTCATGATCATCGCCACCGCGCCTGAAGTGGTGCGTAATCGCGATGCTCATTACCCGTTCCGGCCTGACAGCTATTTTTGGTGGCTGACGGGTTTTCCCGAGCCGGAGTCCGTGGTGGTGCTGGTGACAGGAAAACGGCCCCGGCAATACCTGTTCTGTCGCGAAAAAAACATCGAAAAGGAAATCTGGGATGGTTTCCGCTGGGGGCCGAAAGCGGCCAGGACGGCATTCGGCTTCGATGCGGCCTGGCCGATCGAACAACTGGATAGGCGTATGCCCGGTCTGCTGGAAAATCAGCCCGTATTGTTTTACGTGATCGGCCACGACACGGCTTGGGATAACCGCGTCACAGGCTGGCTCAACAGCGTGCGCGAAAAGGCCAGAACCGGCGTCCAGGCGCCCGCCAGCCTGACCGATGCGCGTCGGTTGCTGGATGAGTTTCGTCTATTCAAGGACGACCACGAACTGGCCATGATGCGCCGCGCCGCCGAGATTTCAGCCGATGCCCACATCCGCGCCATGCGGGCCAGCAAGCCCGGCGTGAACGAACATGAGATCGAGGCCGAACTGCTCTACGCCTTCCGGCGCGGCGGCGCCGAGGCGCCGGCCTATACCTCCATCGTGGCCGGCGGCGCCAATGCCTGCATCCTGCATTACGTGTTCAACAACCGTCCCCTGAACGATGGCGACCTGCTGCTGATCGATGCCGGCGCAGAGTTTTCCGGCTATGCGGCCGATATCACCCGTACCTTCCCGGTCAACGGCCGGTTCAGTCCGGCGCAGAAAGAGGCGTATGAAATCGTCCTGGCGGCGCAGGCGGCGGCCATCGCCGAGGTCAAGCCGGGCAATACCTGGAATGCGCCCCACGATGCCGCTGTGCGCGTGCTGGTTCAGGGCATGAAAGACCTCAAGCTGCTCAAGGGTCGGGTCGACGACCTGATCGAATCCGGCGCCTACCGGGCGTTCTACATGCACCGCACCGGTCACTGGCTGGGTCTGGATGTGCATGATGCCGGCGAATACAAGGTCGACGGGGAGTGGCGCAAGCTCGAGCCGGGCATGGTCCTGACTGTGGAGCCGGGCCTGTACATCCGGCCGGGCGAGGGCGTGCCGCGCCGGCTCAACAATATCGGCATCCGCATCGAAGACGACGTACTGGTGACGGAAACCGGTTGCGAAGTGCTCACCGCGGCTACGCCCAAGACCGTGGCGGAGATCGAACGCCTCATGGCGCGCAGGCATCGCCGGTAGACGAGTCCTTTTAATATATCCATAATGATCACATCAGATAGACATAATCGAGGTGCGTCATGACCTGGAACATCGCTCAAGCCAAGCAGCGCTTTTCGGAAGTCGTCCGGCTTACGGCCCAGGAGCCGCAGGCCATCTACAATCGCGGCGAACGGGTCGCCGTGCTGATCGACGCCAAGGAATACGAGGCCTACGAGGCATGGCGCAAGCAGGCTGCGCCGGTCACGCTGGGCGCCGAATTCGCCGAATTGCGCCGGATCGCGGCCGAGACCGACTACGAGCTGGATATGCCCCTGCGTCAGAATCGTGCCAATGTCTTTGCCGATATGCTGGAAGGCGAGGCTCATGCTGGTTGACACCAATGTCATCAGCGAACTTGTTCGCCGCCAGCCTAATGCCGGCGTACTGGCCTGGGCCGATGTGCTGGCTGTCTTTTCCATTTCTGCCGTGACCGTGGATGAAATCGCCTATGGCCTGTCCTGGCGGCCCAATGCCCGCATCGAGGCCTGGTTCGACAGCTTCCTGCATCGTCACCCGGTATTGCCCGTTACCGAGGCCATTGCCCGTCGCGCCGGCGAGTTGCGCGGCGGTTTTGCCGCACGGGGCATCGTGCGCAGTCAGGCCGACATGATGATCGCTGCCACCGCACAGGTTCATGCCCTTACCCTGGTGACCCGCAACGAAGATGACTTTCGCGGTTGCGGCATCCCGGTCCTGAATCCATTCAGCCTATGACGCCCAGCCACGTAGACATTGCCATCATTGGCGGCGGCCCGGTCGGCGCCGCGTTGGCCATCGCCCTCAAGGACAGCGGCCTTGCTGTTGCCGTGCTCGAAGCCAAGGCCGAATTCGCAGCCCGCGACCCGCGTGCACTGGCCTTGTCCCAGGGCACGCGCCTGATACTGGAACGATTGGCGACATGGGATCTGCTGGCTGCAAAAGCCACACCGATCGAGACTATCCACGTCTCCCAGCGCGGTGGTTTCGGACGGGCCGTGCTTGAGGCGAAGGAACTGGCTGTACCGGCCTTGGGCTACACCACTGAATATGGAGACCTCTATGCCGCGCTGGCGGCCGGACTGCCCGACTCCGGGGCGGTGCTGATTACGGGCGCACGGGTCACGGCGGTCCGACCGGCCTCCGGCTGCGGCCTGGTGGAATATGAACAGGCAGGGCTGGCGCGAACACTGACCGCCCGGCTGCTGGTTCTGGCCGATGGCGGCAAGAGCCTGCCGGGCGAAGTAAAGGTCAAGGATTACGGCCAGAGCGCCATCATCTGCACGGTGCGGACCGAGGCGCCTCACAACGGTCGGGCCTATGAGCGGTTTACTCCGGCAGGGCCGATGGCGTTGCTGCCCCTAGGCGACGACTATGCACTGGTCTGGACCACGCAAGCCGATGAAGTCGAGACGCGGATGCAATGGGATGACGCCACCTTCATAGCCGAATTGCAGAGCGCCTTTGGCGACCGTCAGGGCCGCTTTCTGACTGCGCGTTCCCGCTCGGTCTTCCCGCTCCGTCTGATAACCAGTGCGGCAGCCGATCAGGCCGGTCTGGTGCGGATCGGCAATGCCGCCCAGACCCTGCATCCGGTCGCCGGGCAAGGTTTCAACCTGGGCCTGCGCGATGCCTGGTGGCTGGCCGAAACGATATTGGATGCGTCGCGCGAACAGCTGGGCGATGCCGCTTTCCTGAGCCAATACCATAAACATCGGCGCTGGGACGTAGGCGGCGGCATCGCCATGACCGATATCCTGGTCGATGTGTTCGCCAATGATCTGCCGATGCTGTCCCAGGTGCGCGGTCTGGCGCTGACCGCCATGGACGCGGTGTCGCCACTGAAAACACTGTTCGCCCGCAAGATGATGTTTGGAGCCCAGGCGTAATGGAACGATTCGACATCATTATCATTGGCGGTGGCCTGACCGGAACGGCCATGGCGCTGGCTCTGAAAAATTCCCCTTACCGCATCGCCCTGGTCGAACCGAGACCGCCGCAAGTCCCCGCCGACGACTGGGATGCCCGTATCTACGCCTACAGCCCAGGCAACGTGAACTGGCTGAAGTCGCTCGGCGGCTGGGCCGATCCTGTCCGGGCTCAGGCCGTCCACGCCATGCGCATTGCCGGCGACGACGGCGGTCGGTTGAACTTCGATGCACTGGAAACCGGCCTGCCCGAACTGGCCTGGATTGCCGAGAACGGTCGTCTGCAATATGCCTTGTGGCAGGCGGCGAGTCAGGCGCACAACCTGAAAACGATTGCGGCTGAAACCGTGGCGGTAACCTGGGGTTCGGGCCGTCATGCGCTGCACCTGGCTGATGGCCAACAACTGGAAACCGACCTGCTGATCGGCGCTGACGGAGCCAGTTCCTGGCTGCGTGAGCAGGCCGGCATCGATTTCACCGTGAACGATCAGCATCAGGCGGGCGTGGTGGCGAACTTCGAGACCGAGAAGCCACATCGCGGCATCGCCTGGCAATGGTTCCGGCCGGACAGCATCCTGGCTTATCTGCCGCTTCCGGGAAACCGTATCTCCATCGTCTGGTCCACCCATGAAGCGGCGGTGCCGGCGCGCATGGCACAGTCGGCCGAGGAATTCGCGGCCGACGTGACCGGGGCCGGGCACCATGTTCTGGGTCGGTTGCGTCAAATCACGCCGCAGGCTGCCTTTCCACTCAAAATACGCCGGGCGAAAGAATGGGTGCGACCGGGGCTGTTACTGATTGGCGATGCCGCCCATACCGTGCATCCGCTGGCGGGGCAGGGCGTCAATCTGGGCTTCCGGGATTGCCGCCTGCTGGCCGAGATGCTAGGGTCCGGCGGGAACCCGGGTGACATCGGCCGGCTCCAATCCTATGCGGTGCGCCGGGTGGAAGATGTGGCCTCCATGCAATTCACCACGGGCGGTTTGAAGAAACTGTTCACCAACCCCGATCCGGCCATGCGCGGGCTGCGCAATGCCGGGCTCGGTCTGACCAACAGCCAGGATTGGCTTAAACAGGCGTTCATGCGCCATGCTGTGCAATAACCTGATAGAGAGACCTCCATGCGCATCATTATTTCCCTGCTGCTTACCGTGTTACTGACTTCCGCGTGCGATGCGGGACAGGACGAAATCAAGAAGAACCTGGAATCCCGGTTCCCCGGAATCAAGATCGATAGCGTCAGCAAAAGCCTGATCTCCGGCCTGTACGAGGTGGTGGTGGATGGCGACCACATCATCTACGCCGACAAGGATGGCAAGTACGTCATCGACGGCATCATGGTCGAGACGGCGACCAAGCGTAACCTGACCCAGGAAAAGATCGACAAGCTGACCGTCGTTAGTTTCGACAGCCTGCCCTTTCAGCAGGCAATCAAGATCGTGAAGGGCGACGGCAAGCGCCGCATGGCGGTGTTTTCCGATCCGGATTGTCCCTACTGCAGAAAGCTGGAGCCTGAACTGGCCAAGCTGACCAATGTCACCATCTACATCTTCGAGTTCCCGTTGCCCATGCATGGCGATTCGCCGCGCAAGAGCCGCCTGGTGTGGTGCAGCGCGGACCCTGCGAAGGCCTGGGATGACCTGATGCTGAATGGCAAGGTTCCTGAAGGCAAGGACGACTGCGAGAACCCGGTTCAGGCAAACCTCGCATTGGGTGAAAAACTGAAAATCAGCAGTACACCCAGCATGATCTTCTCAAATGGCAAGGTTGTTCCTGGTGCATTGCCCGCTGACAAAGTGACGCAATTGCTGGACGAGGCGGAAAAGAAATAATCCGGGAGAAGGGCTGTTCATGTAGTGGTCCGTGGTGATGGACGGGATGCCGGTATTTCACTACAAGGCTGTTTGGGACCAAATCCGACAGCAGCCCATGACCCGCATGTTGCTGCTCTCGCTGAGCCTGCATGCGGCCGTGGTCATGCTGGTTCAGCCGCGCAGTTCCCCTGTCCTGCGCGATAACGTGGTGATCAATGCCCGACTGGTGGCCGCCGATCCCGTGCCGTCTCCGCAGCCGGCATCGGTGCAGGTCGAGCCCGTCATCCAGCTGCCACCGGTCCCGAAACAGCCGGAGCCTGTAAAGCTGGCGTTGTCACCGCAGCTAGCGCCTCCGCCTGTCGCTGCGCCACCCGATAACGCCAGGCCGCAGCCCGCCGCTGATACCAAACCGGCCGCCACGACACCCGACCCGAAAGACGTGGCCGCACGGCCTGCAACCAGCACGTCCCCATCTTTGCCCAGCGTGCCGGTCATGGTGGACACCCACTGGTACGAAGCCCGTCAGCTGGACGTTCAGCCCAAAGCCAGCCAGCCGATCAACCCGCTCTATCCGCCCGAAGCACAACGCCGCAATCAGCAGGGCACGGTCAAACTGAAACTGAAGGTCGATGAATTCGGCGTGGTTCAGGACGTCGAGGTGGAGGAAGGCAATCCCCCCGGCGTGTTCGACGACTCGGCGCTGGCCGCGTTCAAGCAGGCCCATTTCGAGCCGGCCCGGAAGGATAGCCAACCGGTCCGGGCGCTGATCTATATCCGGGTGCGCTACGAACTCGATGGTTTCTGACGCTGCGGCCCGCGCCAGGCTGGTTCCATGCCATTTTCCTGGCGGTTGAGCGTCCTGGCCAGAATGAAGAATAGATCCGATAGCCGGTTCAGATAGCGCTGCGGTCCAGGCGACAGCAACTCGATTGCGGCCAGGGCGGTCAGTCGGCGTTCGGCACGCCGGCAGACGGTTCGGCAGATGTGGGCCAGCGCGGCTGGCCGGGTTCCACCGGGCAGGATGAATTCGGCCAGCGGCGGCAATACGCTGTTGAGTGTGGCAATGGCCTGTTCGAGGTGTTGGATGTGGTTTTCGCCGACTTGCGGTCGATCCGGCAAGGCGAGCTCGCCGCCCAGGTCGAACAGGTCGTTCTGGATC
Organism: Parasulfuritortus sp.; assembly: GCA_031291185.1. Lineage (GTDB taxonomy): Bacteria > Pseudomonadota > Gammaproteobacteria > Burkholderiales > Thiobacillaceae > Parasulfuritortus. Next base: position 11,525 of record JARLJM010000185.1, read on the forward strand.
GCCACCAGAAGGTCGCCCAGCTTTTCGTCAAGCGGTTCGGCCAGCAGCAGTCCGACGAAGCTGTTCAGTTCGTCCACAGTGCCGAGAGCTTCGATGCGCGGTTCATGTTTGGCGATCCGGCTGCCGTCGGCGAGTCCGGTGCTGCCATCGTCGCCGGTACGGGTGACGATCTGGTTCAGGCGTTCGGTCATGTTGCCTTTTTCTCCATACAGGCCAGGTAGGCCACGCCATTGGGCGGGGTGCCGTTGCGCTGGCTGTTCCAGATCATCTCGGCCAGACAGTCCATGATTTCATGCTGTGCACGGTGTTCGTCGCCCAGCCGTGCCGCCAGCGTCTGGTAACGGGTACGGATACCGGCCGGCTGGTCGATGGACAGTTGCTCCGAGATGGACAGGTGCATCATCAGGTGCAGGAAGGGATTGGTCTCGCCGTGCTCGGGCAGCCAGTCCCGGTCCAGATGGGCATCCGGGTCGGCCAGCAGGGCGTGGTATTCCGGATGACGCAGGATGTGGTCGGTGGCCAGCGCTTCCAGATCGGTCAGGATGGCCTTGTCCCGGTATTTTTGCCAGGCTTCGTACAGGAAGCGGCGGCCCTCATCGCGGCTTGGATTAAACATCGTAATGCAGGGACAGGACCGTGCTGTATTGCAGCAACTGGTTTGCGCCGTCCAGGTTGGCGAATTCGCCGTTGCCGTAAAAGCCGATCAGGGGCATGTCGGGGAACCGGCGCGTGATCGCATCCAGGTCGCGATCGACTCCGCCGTAGAAATAGGCGCCCCGACTCATGCAGGGGAAGCAGAGGCCGAAGGAAGGCGCGCGGAGTTCCTCGAAGGTCATCCGGTCCAGCAATAGGCGCATGTCCCGCTCGGCCGCGAGCGGCTGGCGGATAGCCCAGAACAGGTGGTCATGCGGCTGCACACGGGCAGAGAGGGTGACCGAGCGGGCGCCAGTATTGGTGGAGAGGATGGGAACCAGGTTATAGCGACCTTCGGCCAGGGCATTCTCCGGGTCGCCGCGGACGATGCCGGCCATGACCAGATGCAGGGGAAATTGCCGGGAGTCGCTGGCATCGAGCGGCAGCCCACGGGCGAGGCTGTCCAGGGCGGCCTGACCGCCCAGGGATTGGACGTCGTGGCTGCTCACGCGATCGACTTCGCGTGGCTCGGACAGGGGCTGGATGCCTCGGGACAGATCGACCCGACAGTGACTGCCGTCGACCACCAGCTCGCTCCGCCGCCCCGCGGCGAGGCGGCTGCCTTGCCAGACCGTATACGGGCCCTGGCCGCTGGCATCGCCGGACACTGCACCATAGCGCCGGCCAGGTCGCTTGAGCCAGGACGTGTCGACCGCATTGGGCGCGGCCATGGTCAGGCGCCAGTCGTCCTCCGGCCCGGCCGGGCGCAACTCCAGGCCATCGCCGAACACCATGGCGGCGGCGGCCGGGGCATCGAGCAGCCAGTCTTCCTCGGTGAACAGTCCTACGGATGTGCAGCCGGCGACTTGCAGGCAGTTGGCGGCACGCGAAGCCGCCGTGATGGCGGGCTGGGGATGGCTGGCGAAATCCGAGCTGAGAAACAGCAGCACGCCGCGGGCGATGTCGATTTCAGCCCGGTCCATGGCCGTGCGCACTGCTTCGGCCGCGAGGTCCGGCGTAGCGACGATACCGCGGGCCAGTCCGGTGGCGACTTTCATTGCGCGGCCTTTCCTTTCCACTCGCACAGGTCGCTGATTGGACAGTGGCCGCAATCAGGCTTGCGCGCCTTGCAGATGTAGCGGCCGTGCAGGATCAGCCAGTGATGGGCATCGTGGCGAAATTCGTCCGGAGTGTGGCGGAGCAGCTTGTTTTCAACTTCGAGCACGGTTTTGCCGGGCGCCAGTCCGGTCCGGTTGGCTACCCGGAAGATGTGCGTGTCGACCGCGATGGTCGGCTGACCGAAGGCGGTGTTGAGGACCACATTCGCGGTCTTGCGGCCGACGCCGGGCAGGGCCTCCAGCGCTTCACGGTCAGCGGGGACTTCGCCGCCATGTCGTTCGAGCAGCAGGCGGCAGGTGGCGATGATGTTCTTTGCCTTGGTCTGGAACAGGCCGATGCGGCGGATGTGTTGCTTCAATCCGTCTTCACCCAGGGCCAGTATGCGGTCCGGCGTGTTCGCGGCAGGAAACAGGGTTGTGGTGGCCAGGTTGACGCTCTTGTCAGTGGCCTGTGCCGAGAGCACGACCGCAATCAGCAATTCGAATGGCGTGCGATAGACGAGTTCGGTCGTCGGATGCGGGTTGGCTTCGCGCAGTCGAGCGTAAATTTGACTGCGCTTGGCTTTGTTCATCGGCGCTCAGGTCGCTTGTTGCGGCTGCAGACTGGCTGATCGCCTGGGCAGGGCACGGACCTGCTCGATCCGGTTGCGGGCGGCGATCAGCAGGCCCAGGCCAATGAAGGCGCCGGGCGGCAGGATCGACAACAGCAGCCCCTGATAACCGGGCAGGACATGGATGACATAAGCGTTGGCGGCCGGACCGAGGGCCAGGTCGATACCCGAGAGGAGCAGGCCCTTGCCGAATATCTCGCGCATCCCGCCCAGGACCGCCAGCACCAGGCTCAGCCCAAGGCCCATCATCAGACCGTCCAGGAACGAGTAGAACGCGCCATGCTTGGAGGCATAGGCCTCGACCCGCGCCAGAACGATGCAGTTGACCACGATCAGCGGAATGTAGATGCCGAGGACCAGATAGAGCTGCAGCAGATAGGCATGCATCAGCAGGTCGACCATGGTGACCAGGGTGGCGATGATCAGGATGTAGATCGGGATGCGCACCGCCGGCGGCACCAGGCGGCTGACCAGGGCGGCGGCGGTGTTGGACAGCGCCATGACTACGGCGGTCGCCAGGCCCAGCGACAAGCCGTTGACCAGGCTGGTGCTGACTGCGAGGGTGGGGCACATGCCCAGGATCTGGACCACGCCGGGGTTCTGTTTCCAGAGCCCGTTGATGATGATGTCGCGGGTTTCACTGGCCATGGTTCACCTCCTGAGCGAGAAGCTCGGCCTTGTGCTGGGCAAAATAGTCCAGCGCATGTTCTACTGCCTTGACCACGGCGCGTGGCGAAATCGTGGCGCCGGTCATGTAGTCAAATTTACCCCCATCCTTCTTGACCTTCCAGTCGTCCGGTTTGGGGTTGTCCAGTGATTTGCCGTCGAACTGGCGTATCCACTGGCTCTTGGCGATATCGATGTAATCGCCCAGGCCGGGCGTTTCATGATGCTCGGTGACCCGGACACCGGTCAATTGACCATCTGGCTGGATGCCGACCAGTAGCTTGATTTCGCCATCGTAGCCATCGGGCGCAATGGCTTCCAGCACCACTGCGCTGGTCTTTCCGGCCAGGGTGGCGGGGTAGTATTCGCCCGGCTTTCTGAGGCCAAGGAGCGGATCGGCCGGCAGGGGATGGGCCGATTTGACCAGGTCGCTGTCGTAACTGCCGGCAGGCAGCACCTGCGCGATGAGCTTGATCTTGGCGTCGCGTTCGCTCTTCTCGATCGACGGCCGGGTCAGCTGGAAGGTGCCGGCCAATAGCACGGCGCCCACGACCGAAAAGCCGAACAGGGACAGCGAGGTCAGCTTGATATTGTGGGAAAACTCGTTCATTTCACGCCCTTTGCGTGACCGAACACCCTGGGCTGGCTGAAGGCGTCGATGAACGGCGCGGCCGTGTTCAGGATCAGGATCGAGAAGGCGACGCCATCGGGATAGCCGCCGAAGGTACGGATGATCACGGTGAGAAAACCGGCCAGTCCGGCGAAGATCAGCTTGCCGCGCGGCGTGGTGCAGGCGGTCACCGGGTCGGTGGCGATGAAGAATGCGCCGAGCATGCTGCCGCCGGCCATCATGTGAAACAGGGGACCGGCATGATGGGCCGGATCCAGCCCCTGCAGGACGCCGGCTGTGAGGGCGATGGCGGCGAGGAAGGCGACCGGAATGTGCCAGGTGATCAGCCGGTTGGAGATCATGAACAGACCGCCGAACAGATACATGATGGCGACCAGCTCCATGCCCTTGCCGGCGATCAGTCCGTGAATCGGCTGGGCAAAGGCGTCGAGGACCGTATGGCCGCCGCGGGTGGCGGTTTTCAGGCTGTCGAGAACGGTGGCTGAGGTATAGGCGTCGGGCGTGATGCTGCCGCCGACGAAGACCAGATCGAATGCATCGCTCAGGTTGGGCACGATATTGGCCAGGGTCGTGGGGGCGGCCCATTGGGTCATAAACACCGGGAAGCTGATGATCAACGCGGCATAGCCGACCATGGCCGGGTTGAACAGGTTCTGGCCCAGTCCGCCGTAGAGATGCTTGGCCACCACCACGGCGAAGAACATGCCGGTCATGTAGAGCCACCAGGGTGCGAGGGTCGGTATCGACAGGGCCAGCAGCCAGGCGGTGAGCAATACCGAACCGTCGGTCAGGGCAGGCTGCAGCGGCCGGCCGCGTATCACCAGGGCGACAGCTTCGAAACCGATGCCGAGCAGGCTGCACCAGACCAGGCTGATCCAGATGCCGGGCCCGAAATACCAGGCATATGCCAGCGTGCCGGGAACCAGTGCGGCCATCACCTTGATCATGGTGAAGCGCACCGAGGTGTGTTCTTTCAGAATGAAGGGGGAGCCGATCATGCCTGTTGCTCCGAGTCTTGCGGGGCGGCCTGGCGGCGTGCCTCGATTTCATCAATCTGATGTTGTTGGTCCGGGGTCAGGCTTTCGGTGTTTTTGGCGTGCACGGCTTCTTTCGCTTGTCTGGCGCGCTCGATGGCCGCTTCCAGAATGGCCTTCTTGCGTTCGGCTTCCGGGTCGTCGGCGGCCACGGCGCCGGTGTCGAGCCGCTCGCTGGCTTTCTTGCCCAGCCGTTCGGCCTTTTCCTTCTTCTCCCGCTCCTGGCGTAGAAGCTGGAATTCATGGCGCTGGCGGGCACCTTCAGCGGCCAGCTTGGCGCGGTCGTCAGCCGCAATCTCGCTCTTGGCGAATCGGTAGAAATCGACCAGCGGGATATGGCTTGGACAGACATGGCTGCAACAGCCGCATTCGATGCAGTCGAACAGCTTGTAGGCACGGGCCTTGGCGAAGTTTTTCGACTTGGCGTGCCAGTACAGTTCGAATGGCTGTAGGACGGCCGGGCAGACGAGGGCGCATTGTCCGCAGCGGATGCAGGGCATGGCCGGCGGATGGGGCGGGAACAGTTCCTGGTTCTTGGCGATGATGCAGTTGACCGACTTGACCAGCGGGGAGGCGGTGTCGTCCAGGTCGAAGCCCATCATCGGGCCGCCGATGACATGGCCGCTGGTTTCGGCCAGATCGCCGCCGGCCAGCCGGATCAGTTCATCGATCGGCGTGCCCAGGCGGGCCTCGATGTTGCACGGCCCGGCCACATGCCCGGTGATGGTGACGACGCGGGTCAGCATCGGCTCGCCCAGTTCCACTGCGCGTTGCAGGGCATAGGCGGTGGCGACGTTGAAGACCTGGATGCCGATGTCGGTCGATATCTTGCCGCTTGGCGTCTCCAGCCCGGTCAGGAGTTGAGTGAGCTGCTTGGCGCCGCCGCTGGGGTAGCGGGTCGGCACAGCGGTCACTTCGGCAGCGAGTTTCAACTGTTCGCAGGCGGACTGCATGGCTTGCGCCGCTTCCGGCTTGTTGTCCTCGATGCCGACCAGAATCCGCTTCGCACCGAGGGCGTGACGCATGATCTCGGCGCCCTGCATGATCTCCGTCGCCCGTTCCCGCATCAGCCGGTCGTCGCAGGTGATCCAGGGTTCGCATTCGGCGCCGTTCAGGATCAGGGTCTCGATCGGGGTGCCGCCCGTGGCCAGTTTTACGTGGCTGGGGAAGACCGCACCGCCCTGTCCGGCCAGACCCATATTGACCAGTCGCTGATGCAATTCGCCGGGTGGCAGATCACGCCAGGCAATCGGCTGCATATCCGCGGCGGTGTCCTTGCCGTCGGCTTCGATCACCACGCATTGATCGGGCAAGCCGGACGGGTGGGCGACCGGGCGGGCTTCAACGGCGACCACCCGGCCCGAGGTGGGCGCGTGCACGGCGGCGGAGATGCGGCCTTCCGGCGCCCCGATCATCTGACCTTTCAGCACGCTGTCGCCAGCCTTGACCAGGGCGCGCGCCGGTTGGCCAATGTGCTGGCGCAAGGGTACGACGTAGTGCGCGGAAAGCGGTGCCACGATGATGGCTTTCGCATTCGACTCGGTCTTGTGCTCGGGCGGGTGCAGACCGCCGGGAATGGGATAGACCTTGCCGCTCATGCTGCTTCCCGCTGCTGGTGAATCGGGATCAACGGGTAGCGCCATTTCCAGTTGTTCACGGTTTCATGCACCACTTCCATGTGGATGCAGTCGACGGGGCAGGGCGCGAGACACAGTTCGCAGCCGGTGCAGAGGTCGGCGACGATGACATGGAGTTGTTTCGATGCGCCGACGATGGCATCGACCGGGCAGGCCTGGATGCAGAGCGTGCAGCCGATGCAGGTGTTTTCGTCGATCAGGGCGACCGACTTGGGTTTTGGCGCCACGCCTTCGCCAAAGGGCTTGGCTTCCACGCCGAGCAGGTCGGCCAGTCGCTGGATGCCGGGCTCGCCGCCGGGTGGGCAGCGGTTGATGTCCGCCTCGCCCTTGGCCATCGCCTCGGCATACGGCCGGCAGCCGGGGAAGCCGCACTGACCGCACTGGGTCTGGGGCAGGATGTCATTGATCTTGTCGGCCAGCGGATCGCCCGCCACCCTGTAAAAGAGTTCGGCCCAGCCCAGCACGCTGCCCAGCACCAAGCCGATCACGGCCATCACGATGATCGCGGAAATCATTTGATCAGGCCCGAGAATCCCATGAAGGCCAGGCTCATCAGGCCGGCGGTGATCATTGCGATGCTGACGCCCTGGAACGGCTTGGGTATGTCGGCACCATCCAGCCGTTCGCGCATGGCGGCGAACAGGGTCAGCACCAGCGAGAAGCCGATCGCGCCGCCCAGCCCGAACAGCAGCGAGTCGACGAAGTTGTGCTGCTGCTGCACGTTGAGCAGGGGAATGCCCAGCACCGCGCAGTTGGTGGTGATCAGCGGCAGGTAGATGCCCAGTACCCGGAACAGCGTCGGGCTGGTCTTCTTGATGAACAGTTCGGTGAAGCCGACGATGGCGGCGATCACCACGATGAACGACAGGGTGCGCAGGTAGAGCAGGTCGGCGGGCTGCAGCATGTAGGTGTCGATCAGGTAACTGGTGCCGGAACCCAGCGTCAGCACGAACGTGGTGGCAGCGGCCATGCCGATCGCGGTCTCCAGTTTCTTGGAGACGCCGAAGAAAGGACACATGCCGAGTATCTTCGCCATGATGATGTTGTTGACGAAGACCGTGCTGATGAGGATGAGGAGGTAGTGTTCCATAGCGCTAACCAGAAGGTGGCCAAATTATCCGCTTCCAGTCGGGGCTAAACAACCCTGAAGGGAGCGTCTTTATTGGAGTATGCGTGATCGTAGTCTGCCCGTGTTCCGTTATGTGGAGATGACAGTGCGCCAGTCGGTTGCGTTCAGGCCCAGATCCAGCGCCAGGCCCTTGTGACAGACCTTGCCCGCTGCCAGGTTCAGTCCGGCAGCAAAACCGGGATCGGCCTCGAAGGCGGCATGGCTGCCGTGAGCTGCCAGCTTCAGAAGATACGGCAGGGTGGCTGTTTCGAGCGCCTGGGTGCTGGTGCGGGCGACGGCTCCGGGCATGTTGGCGACGCCGTAATGCACGACGCCTTCCTTTACGGCGAATGGAGCCGAGTGGCTGGTGACCGTCGATGTCTCCGCGATGCCGCCCTGGTCGATGGCGATGTCCACGATGGCGGAGCCCGGCCGCATGCGACGGACCAGATCACGGGAAATCAGCTTGGGTGCGCGACGGCCGTGGACATAGACGGCGCCGATGACCAGATCGGCCTGCATGACCCAGGTCTCGATGCTGGTCAGCTCGGAGACGACGGTGCGGATGCGGCCAGGGTAGCGTTCGTCGAATGCACGCAACCGGTCGGTGTCGCGGTCGAGCAGGGTGACCTCTGCCCCGATGCCGAGTGCGATCCGGGCCGCATTGGCGCCCGCTTCCCCGCCGCCGATGATCGTCACCCGGCCCGGCGCCACGCCTTCGACACCGGACAGCAATACGCCCCGACCGCCGTTTTTCATCTCCAGTGCCTGCATGCCCGCCTGCACGGCGAGTCGCCCGGCGACCCGCGACATGGGTGCGAGCAAAGGCGTACTGCCGTCGGCGTTTTCCACGGTTTCGAAGGCAATGGCCGTCACGCCCGCCGCGAGCAGGGTGTGAGCCAGTTCGGGCGCGGCAGCGAGGTGCAGGTAGCAGAACAGGATCTGCCCGGCACGCAGCAGGGGTGTTTCCCTGGGCTGGGGTTCCTTGACCTTGAATACCAGGTCGGCGTCGTAAACAGCGGCTGCGTTGGCCACGACTATGGCGCCGGCATGGAGATAGTCCAGGCTGGAATAGCCTATGGCGCTGCCCGCGCCGCGTTCGACCAGGACCTGATGTCCGGCGCGGACCAGTTCGGCGACACCGGACGGCGTGGCGGCGACGCGATATTCCTGTGCCTTGATTTCCTTGGGAATGCCGATGCGCATTGGGAATGTCTGTCCTGAAAATAGGGCTATTTTGCCTGACTCGGACGCCACCGTTTCAATTGCAGCGAGTTGGTCACCACGGAGACCGACGACAGGGCCATGGCTGCTCCGGCGATGACCGGATTCAGATAACCCAGCGCGGCGAGGGGCAGGGCCAGAACATTGTAGACGAAGGCGAAAAACAGGTTCTGGCGGATCTTGCGCATCACTGCGCGGGACAGTTCCACTGCGTCGACCACGGCATTGAGGTTGTTGTGCATGAGGGTGATGTCGGCCGCTTCCATGGCGATGTCGGCACCTGAACTCATGGCGAAGCCGATGTCGGCGCTGGCCAAGGCCGGGGCATCGTTGATGCCGTCTCCGGCCATCGCCACGACGCGTCCCTCGGCCTTGAGCGCGGCCACGGCGGCGGCCTTGTCGCCGGGCTTGACGCCGGCCTGCCAGTCGTCGAGTCCGGCCTCGCGGGCGATGGCGGCAGCCGTGGCCTCGTTGTCGCCGGTCAGCATGACGGTACGGATGCCGGCCGCCTTGAGCCGGGCGATGGCCGCGGCAGAGGTGGCGCGAATCCGGTCGGCGAAGGCGAACTGGCACAACGGGCGATCGCCTTCCGACAAGGTCACCCAGGTGGCGGTGGCGCCTTGATTCTGCCCGGCCGCCAGCCGCAGGTGGCGGCCCTCCACGGTGCCCTGCACGCCGGCGCCCGGTATGTTCTCGAACGATTCGACCGGCGGCACGGCGATGCCGCGTTTGCCTGCCGCTTCGAGTACCGCTCGGGCAAGCGGATGGCTGCTGCCCTGTTCCAGCGCGGTAGCCAGGCGCAGCCATTGGTCGCTGTCCGGTTCCATGGCGATCAGGACGGGCTTGCCCTCGGTCAGGGTGCCGGTCTTGTCGAGCGCCAGCACGTCGACCCGCTCGGCGCGTTCCAGCACCTCGGCGGCACGGACCAGGATGCCCAGCTGGGCGCCGCGGCCCAAACCGACCATCACGGCGGTCGGCGTGGCGAGTCCCAGTGCACAGGGACAGGCGATGACCAGCACCGCCACGGCGGGGATCAGACTCTGGCTGAAGCTGCCGGTAATCAGCCACCAGCCGGCCAGGGTGAGCAGGGCAAGACCGATGATGGCCGGGACGAAGATGCCGGAAATGCGGTCGGCCAGCTTCTGGATCGGGGCCTTGGAACCTTGCGCCGCCTCGGTGAGCCGGACGATCTCCATCAACTGGGTATGGGTGCCGACGCCTTCGGCCCGGATGGTCAGCAGGCCGTCGAGGTTTTGCGTCCCGGAGAAGACATGGGCGCCGACTGTTTTGGCGACGGGCAGGCTCTCGCCGGTCAGCAGGCTTTCGTCCACGCCGGATCGGCCGTCATCGACCACGCCATCGACCGGAACGCGTTCCCCGGCCCGGACCTGGACCCGGTCGCCAGGACGCAGGCTGCTGATTTCGGCCTCGACGAATTCGCCGTTGCGTTCCACCCGCGCGCTGCGCGGCTGCAGTCCGATCAGTTGTTCGATGGCGGTCGAGGTCCGGCTCTTGGCGCGGACCTCCAGCAGCTTGCCTAGACGAACCAGCGTGACCACGGCGGCGCTGGCCTCGAAGTAGAGATGTCCGCCGGGAACGAGGAACAGGGTGAACAGGCTGAAGAAATAGGCGGCGCTGGTACCCAGCGCAACCAGCACGTCCATGTTGGCGCCGCCGCCGCGCAAGGATTTCCAGGCGCCGTCGTAGAAGCGCCAGCCGGCCCAGAACTGCACTGGCGTGGCCAGCAGCCACTGGGCCCAGCCGGGCAGCATGGGGGTCTGCTGGCCGCCGCCGAGCATGACGATCATCTGCAGCAGCAAGGGCAGGGTCAGCAGCGCTGAGAAGGCGAAGACCCGTACCTCACGCCGATACTCGGCCGCCTTGCGGGCCTTTTCCTGGGCACGTTGTTCTTCCGAGGCGGGCGTGGCGGTGAACCCCGCGCGGACCACGGCGGCGAGCAGGGCGGCCTCGTCGGCCAGGCCGGGCTGGTAGCGGACACGCGCCTTTTCGGTGGCCAGATTGACCCGCGCTTCCACTCCGGGCAGCGTGTTGAGGACGCGCTCCAGCCGGCTGGAACAGGCGGCGCAGGTCATGCCGGCGATATTCAGGTCCAGGCTTTGAGGCAACACGCTGAAGCCGGTCTTGTCGATCTGCGCCAGGATGGTGGCCGGATCGGTCTGCTCGGGATCGAAGCTGACCTGTGCCCGCTCATTGGCCAGGTTGACCTGGGCCTGGACGCCGGGCAGGCGGTTGAGGTTGTTCTCCAGTCGGGTCGAGCAGGACGCGCAGGTCATGCCCGAGATGGGTAACTGGATGGTCTGATGAGTGGGGTGCTTGCTGAGGTCCGGCATGGCTCGAGGGCCTGATGGGCAACGATCCGGTCAGCATAGTCCGATCGATGCAGACTGTCAGGCGTTACTGTGGTTCCGGTTATTCAGCCACTGGCGCAACTCGTCCAGCGGGACCGGCCTGGAGATCAGGTAGCCCTGGCTGATGTCGCAGTCTTCATTGCGAAGGAATTGCAGCTGTTCCTCGGTTTCGACCCCTTCGGCCACCACGTGCAGGCCCAGGGCGTGGGTCATGGTGACGATGGCCCGGACGATGGTGCAGTCTTCCTTGTCCTGGGGTACATCGCGCACGAAACTGCGGTCGATCTTGATGAAGTCGACCGGCAATTGTTTCAGGTAGGAGAGGGATGAATAGCCGGTGCCGAAGTCGTCGATGGACAGGCTGATGCCGGTCGCCGAGAGCGCGTCGAGCACGTTGGCGACCCGGGCGACGTCGACCATCATGGTGCTTTCGGTGATCTCCAGTTCCAGTCTGTCGGGTGGGAAACCCGATTCGGCCAGTGCCATCAGGATCTGTTCGATGAAATCGCCCTGTTTCAACTCCACGGCCGAGATGTTCACGGCCAGTTTCAGGTTGTCGTAGCCCTCTGCATGCAAGGATTTGATGTCGCGGCAGGCCGTGGTTAGTACCCAGTGACCGATGGGGACGATGTGTCCCGTTTCCTCGGCCAGGGGGATGAACTCCATCGGCGAAATCATCTTGTCGCCCTGATACCAGCGGATCAGCGCCTCGACGCCGATCACCTCGCCGGTGACCATGTCGAGCTGAGGCTGGTAATGCAGGACAAACGCTTTTCGCTCCACGGCAAGATGCAGGGCCGTTTCGCGGGCGACCTGAAGAGTGGCCTGTTCAGCCATGCCTTCATCGAAGAACCGGAAGCAGTGCCGGCCGTCTGCCTTGGCCCGATACATCGCGGTATCGGCGTTTTTCAGTAGGGTGGTCATGTCGGCGCCATCGCGTGGGGTCAGGCTGATGCCGATGCTGGCGCCGATATACCAGTCGCGTCCTTCCAGTTCGACCGGGGCGGCCAGTGAGGCCAGAATCTTGTCCGCGATCCGCTCGACGTCCATGGGCGTGATGTCTTCCAGCAGCACGGCGAATTCGTCGCCGCCCAGACGGGCCACGGTGTCGCTGGTCCGGACGCATTTCAGCAGACGTTCGGCGATGACAGTGAGCAGGCGGTCGCCGGAAATATGTCCGATGGTGTCATTGATGCGCTTGAAGTGGTCCAGGTCGATGAACAGCAGGGCGTGCTGGTCATCGCTGCGGCTGGCGCGCTGCACTGCATGGTCGACGCGGTCGGACAGCAGGCGCCGATTGGGTAGATGGGTGAGCGGATCGAAATGGGCCAGTTGCTCCAGGCGGGACGAGAACAGCTTGCGGTCGGTGATGTCCTGGAACATGAAGATGTAGCCAAGATGGTTCCCGGCCTCGTCATCGACTGCCGATGCGCTTTCCCAGGTAGCGAAGGTCTCGCCGTTCTTGCGCCGTTTCCAGACTTCACCGACCCAGCTGCCCTCCGATTTCAATTCGTGCCACAAGTCGGCGATAAAGTCCGGGCCGTGGGTGTCGGTTTCCAGGATGGATAGATTCCTGCCTATGACGTCTTCGGGCTCGAACCCGGTCATCTCGGAGAACATCGGGTTGACCCGGATGATTTCACCCTGCGAAGTGGTGATCACAATTGCCTGAAGGCCGTCTTCGAATACTTTTGCCGAAAGTTCCAGTTCGCCCAGGGTGGCCAGCCGTTGTTTCAGGTGCAGGTGTACGCGATGGGCGGCCAGGGTGATGCCGGTGAGGCCGAGTAGCCAGATGATGGCGAGCGAGACCTCGATGCTTCGGGTGACTTCTTCCGGGACCGATACCGAAGGGGCCTGCATCAGATTGAGGTTGAAGGCGAGGAAAATGCAGATGGCTAATGACCAGGCGACCACCGCTGTCCAGAACAACCGGCGCAGCAGCAGAAGGTCGTTTGCTTTGCGCGGCGGGGGAAAATGTCCGCCACCACCCCGTTCAGAAAGGTGGGGGTGGGCGGTCAATTTGAGGAGTGTAGGCATGCCTGGATTTGCGAGGGCTTTCGCTATGACTCCAGGTTAACGGATTTCTCGAGGTTTTCTTTAGGGTTTTTGGGTAGGGATGGCGATTTGTTTTAATGCCATCCCTGTCTGCCTTGCCGGTAGGAGCAATTCAAGCTGTCCCGATACCTGCCAGAAGCAGGGCGCCGAACAGGGCTACGCTGCCGCCCAGGATACGGGGCCACCACCGGTTGCCCGATTTCAGTACAAGACCCATGCCGATCCCGGACATATGCAGCAGCATCGTCCCCGTCAGCATGCCTGCGAGGGCGGCCACAAAGCTGGCCGCACCGGCGAGTTCGGTACCGTGGGCGATGCCATGATAGAGCGCGAGGCCACCGACCAGGGCTGCGCCAACCAGGCTGGGCAGATGGATTCGGGTGGCGACCAGCAGGCCCAGGATCAGCAGCGAGACTGCGATCATGGGTTCGACGCCGGACAGGGTCATGCCGGCCGAACCCAATACTGCACCCATGCCGAGCATGCTGGCGAAGGCGATCGGCGCAAGCCAGATGCGCCTCGTCGTCATGGCGCTCCAGATGCCGACCGCCACCATGGCGCTCAGGTGGTCAAGGCCGGTAAAGGGGTGCAGGAAGCCGGCCAGGAAGCCGGTGCCATGGTGCAGTCCGGCGTCGTTGCCGAGATGGGCAAAAGCCAGTCCGGGCACGACAAGGCAGGTGATGGTAGCGATGGTTCGGGTCACATTGCGGGTCATGATACATCCTCCATTTGGGTGCTTCGGTGAGGGTCAGTGCTGCGCACAATCCTGTGCCGGCCAGGTGAAGGTCAGGCGAGCAGGGTGTCGTAGCTTTCAAACTCGTGTTCAATGCCAGGCAGAACCGTGTTCAACCGATCCCAGTCCAGGCCTAATCGTTGCCAGGCTGCCGGATCGATCTTGCTCACAATGTTTTGCGGATCGCGGGCCATGTCCAGTGCCTGGGCCAGGATGTCCGCGACATGGACGAGATCAACCATGGTCGCTGTGCTGCTGGCAGGCGGCGTATGGTGATAGGCGATGGCATCGCGTACCACGGGGGCGAAATTCCAGTGTTTGGCCAGGGCTTCGCCCGCCTGGGTATGGCTGACCCCGAGAATCTGCTTCTCTGCGTCGAACAGGAAACAGTCCTGCTCGGCGCGCCAGACCATGACAGCCTGGTATTGCTTTGGACAACACACTACCAGGATCAATCGGCCGATGTCGTGCAGCAGGCCGGCGGTAAACCCGACTTCGGGGTCCATGCCGACGAGACTGGCCATCTTGCGGCAGCAGACGGCTGTTCCGAGGCTTTTCCGCCAGAAGGTGGACTGGTCGAACCAGGCCAGTTCGGGGACCTTGAAAAAATTGGTCAGGGCGGCTGTCGTGACCAGGCTGCTCACCGCGCGAAAGCCCAGAACCACGATGGCATCGTGAATCGAACCGATGGGTTGGCGCACGCCATAGAAGGGCGAATTGGCGACTCGCAGGGCGCGGGCCGACAAGGCCTGATCCTTTTCGATGCCATGGGCCAGTTCGTCGACGTTGACGCTCTTGTTACCCAGCGCCACGATCAGCTCGTTGACGACGGAAGGCAGCGAGGGCAGCCGATTGATGTTGTCGACGATGGAAGCGAGCGTGATCTGATTCAACAAAACGGCCCCATTCGATAGTTGAGGATCATGCTTTTCAGTTGCTGGTTCAGGGGGGCGTCCAGCGAGAGGCGGAAGATCCGGTCGATGTGTTCCTCGATAGCCTGAATCTGCTTCTGCCGTTCTTCGGGACTCAGGGGCGGTTCGGCAATCTCGACCATCGCGGTCGATACGCCGCGTTGCAGGAGGCTCGATAAATGCTGTTCCGACAGGCACAGCCCTTCGGGCAGCATGACATTGCCGAGTCGATCCCTGATCGCTTCGGCCAAGTGCATGCCTGGCCGGAGCTGATCCAGCGGCAGGAGCTGGCTATGTTCACTCATCCGTTTTGTCCATATCAGGATAGGTTCATCCCGCTATTTATACATCATTAACGGGATGCTGTTTCTACAGATTGCTGCGGCACTGGGCTTGTTTGGCCCGGATGGCCCCGCGCCGGTGCTCAAGGCCTGAAATTCCTAATCAGACGCTGCAACTCGGCAAGTTGTGCCTGTGGTGCGTGGCCATAGCGCAAACCGGCATAGAGGCTGGTAATGGCTTCGATCTCCCGGGCCAGTTGCGGCCGGTGCCGGATGGCGCGGCGGGCGAAATCTGACGGTCCCTCGGCCGGCCCTTTGTGCAGGCCGGTCCTGGCCAGCCGGTGCAGGAACCGGGCATAAAGGCGGGCAGGCCGGTCCGGCTTTGGCTGTTGGCCTGGGTGAAGCAGAAGAAGGGAAAGGCCGCCAAGCAATATGGCTGCGCCCGCCAGCAGGCTCCAGAGCATGCCTCTCAGACTGGTCAGCGATGGGGACAAGACATTCAACAGGCGTTGCTGCCGCTCGAAGTCATAGCCCAGCACCCACTGGTTCCAGCCGTTGTTGACGAAGTCCCAGGTCAGCCTGAGCGGCTGCAGCCAGGCGGCGGGCAGGTTCAGAAGCGATTTGTCGGTATCAGGCAGCCCAGCCTCGATGCCGAGTTCGATCCTGTTCGGTGCCACGGCGGCGGTAGGGTCTACCCGAACCCAGCCCTGGTTGGCCAGCCAGATCTCGGCCCAGGCATGGGCATCACGCTGGCGGACGATCCAGTATTTGCCGATGGGGTTGTATTCGCCGCCCTGATAACCGGTGACGACGCGGGCCGGAACGCCGGCCGCCCGCATCAGCACCGTGAAGGCGCCGGCATAGTGCTCGCAAAAGCCCCGCCGGCTGGCGAACAGGAAATCGTCCACGGCGTTGGCGCCCAGGGTGGGTGGATTCAGGGTGTAGTGAAACGGCTGTTCCCTGAAATAGGCCAGGGCCGCCTCGGCGATGGCCTGTGGCGACCGGCCTTCGCCGGCCCAGCGTCGACCCAGCGCAATCGCCCCCGGATTGAAGCCCCTCGGCAGATCGAGGGCAAGCGCCCGCCGTGCCGGCGACAGCGTCGGTTCGATCCGGTAGTCGAGCCAGGCCTGCACCTCGTAGCGCTGCCGCTCCTGAACCGGGCGGGCGGCCAGCCATTCCAGGTCGGCGGTTTCGTGCGCACCGGGCAGATTCACGTGTGTCGCCAGACCCGCGACGGGCAGCCAGGGCTGGTTGTCTGCTTCCAGGGTGATCGTGTAATTCAGCGGCTGGCCGAGAGGCTCCGCCGCAACCTTTTCAACTGCGGTTCCGGTCCGGTGCCATGTTTGTCCGTCGTATTGCCACAATACCGGTCCCCGCCAATAGAGTGCGCGACCGTCAATGCCAGCCGAGGCAAAATCGGCCCGGAACGCGATGGCATCGGAACGGATCAATTGACTGACGCTGCCAGGACTCATGCTGTCGGACAGGCCGGTTTGCGCCTGCCGGGTCTGGATCAGGCCGCCGATCGGAGAATGCAATCTCGGGAACAGGACGAACAGCAACAGCGCCAGGGGGAGCGCCTGCAGGATGAGGCTGCCGCCCAGTTTGAGCGCCGTGCGCCATGGCAACGGCGCGCTGCTCTGGGTCGCCACCAGCGAAGCGGTGAACACGGTCGCGGCCACGGCCAGCCAGAGGGCCGTCAGCAACCGCTGATCGTGGATGAAGGTCGTCATCAGCAGGAAATAGCCGACCAGTGTCATGACCAGATGATCGCGCCGGCCCTCAGATTCCAGCAGCTTCAACACGGTCATCAGCACCAGGAGGCTGACCCCGCCCTGCGGTCCGAACAGGGTGTGGTGCTCGATGAAGACGCCGAGGGTTCCTGAGAGCGCCAGCACGAGACGCAGCAAACGCTGGCTGGAAGCGTTCTTGCGCCAGACCGGGCTGATGCGCCAGACCATGCCCAGTGCCGCGGCGGCGCTGATCCAGACCGGCAGGAACAGTGTCTGGGGCAGCAGGGCCAGCAACAGCGGGCCGACCAGCCATAGGGTGCCAGGCTCAAATTTCGCCATGACGTGCCAGGGCGTCCAGCGCCTGTTTCAGATGAGGGTCGCCGCGTCCCGGCGGCAGGGTCTTGCCGGGAATCCGGAGTCCCCATATCTGGCCGGAGCGTTCCGCATCGAGGACCCAGCGGGCAAGACGGGAGAGGCGCGCCTCGGTTTCCTGTTCCGGTGCGGCATCCCAATCCAGCCAGAGTGTTTCACCCTGTCGATCGGCGAACTGCTTGGTCAGCGGAGGCTGGCCGCGCGCCACATTCTTCCAGGCGATGCGGTTCAACGAATCGCCGGGCCGATAGCTGCGCAAACTCGAAAATTCATCCTCGCCGGCCTGCTCGCGGGCCTTGCCCTGGCCGGTCCCGGTCGAGGCGGGAAAAGGCAGCGGGTCGGGCGCGGGTCGCGGATAGACCAGAACACCCCAGTCCAGCGCGAACACCGACCAGCATCGAAACAGGCCCAGCGGCCAGGTCGATGCCAGGTTGAACGGTGCCGCGTGATGGTAGCCGCGCCGGGGCTGGGTCAGGGTGATTTCGAGTTCCACGCTGCTCCGTCCGGGGATGTCGGCTTCGGCGCTGGCATGGCGGCCCTGCTTCAGGATCAGTGCGCCGCGCATCCGGGTATCCGGATTGTCCACGCACAATTTGAAGCGGGCGGCTTCGCCCGCAAAGACCGGCGCTACCGGCAAGGGTCGAAGTACGATGCCGAGCAGATTGCGCTGGGTATGAAACAGTCCGGCCATGCCCACGCTGGCCAGCAGGAACGTGAACAGATAGCCCAGGCTGATGGCGTAATTGCTCGAGGCCAGCAGAAGCCCGAAGAGCAGCGCGGCAAAGACCAGGCCGATCCGGGTCGGCAGGATATAGAGCCGCCGCGAGGTGAGCCGGATGGGGCCGGCTTCGATATCCGGAGGCCGCCAAGGCAGGTTGAGGCGGCGGGTCTTCATCGGTTCAGGGAATCGGAACCTGAAGCAATATCCGGACTGCCCAGGCCTCGTCGCCGGCGGTGATGCCGGGAGCCGGACGCAGGCGATGCGATACGACACCGGGCAATACCACCTGGAGGTCTTCCGGCTGGGCGAAATCACGGCCGGCGAGATAGGCCCAGGCCTGCGCGGCGTGCTTCAGGGCCAGACCGCCGCGTGGAGACAGGCCTTCCATGAACGAGGCATTCTGCCGGCTGGCGCCGATGATGGCCTGGAGATAATCCAGCAGCGCGTCGGAAACGCGGACATTGCGCACCTGGCGTTGCTGTTCCGCCAGCTCGGCGGGCGTCAGCACGGGCTGCAGGTTCGCCAGCAGTTCTCGCCGATCCTGGCCAGCGAGCAGATCGCGCTCTGCCGCCGGGTTGGGATAGCCGAGCCGCAGCCGCATCATGAAACGGTCAAGCTGCGATTCCGGCAGCGGGAAAACCCCGACCTGATCGATCGGGTTCTGGGTGGCGATGACGAAGAATGGCGACGGCAACGGCCGGGTCTCGCCCTCGATGCTGACCTGGCCTTCCTCCATGGCTTCCAGCAGTGCACTCTGGGCTTTCGGGCTGGCGCGGTTGATCTCGTCGGCCAGGATCAGCTGGGCGAAGATGGGGCCAGGAAGAAAACGGAACGCGCCGCTTTCCCGCTCGAATACGGCCGCGCCGAGAATGTCGGCCGGCAACAGGTCGCTGGTGAACTGGATGCGCTGGTAATCCAGGCCGAGCACCCTGGCCAGGGCGTGGGCCAGCGTGGTCTTGCCCACTCCGGGAATGTCTTCGATCAGCAGATGTCCCTGGGCCAGCAGGCAGGCCAGCGCGAGGCGGACCTGCCGGTCCTTGCCGAGGATGATGTGGTTGATCTGGCCGATGGCGCTGGTGATGGAGGTATTCATGGTGGCAAGGATACCTGTTTGGCCAGTCTCTGGTAGGCGGCTAGGCCGGTATTGATGCAGGGTCGCCGAGCAGTGCGTTGATCTGTGCGGCTACGGCCTCGAATTGCCCGGCCGGGACCGGGCGCGAGAAATAATAGCCCTGTGCGAGCTGGCACTTCATGCTGCGCAGCAGGTTGAGCTGGCCGACCGTTTCGACACCTTCGGCAACGACTTTCATGTCCAGGCTGCGGGCCATGGTGATGACCGCTTCGATCAGGGCTCGATCACTGCTGTCGTCGTGCATGTCGCGCACGAAACTCTTGTCGACCTTGAGGGTGTCGACCGGGAAGCGTTTCAGGTAGGACAGTGACGAATATCCGGTGCCAAAGTCATCCAGATAGATGCGGAAACCCTGGCTACGCACGGCGTTGAGCCAGTTCAGGGCCTTGCTGATGTCAGCAAGCAGGATGCCCTCCGTTATTTCCAGGGCCAGCCTGGACGGATCGATGCCATGGCGGTGCACCGCATCGGCCAGGGCGTCCGGAGGCAATCCATTCGGGATTTGGCGTCCGGATACGTTGATGGACAGGTAACGATCGAGCCCCTCACGCTGCCATAGGGCCAGTTGACCGCAGGCGACATCAAGTACCCACAAGCCGATTTCGTCGATCAGACCGATTTCCTCGGCCATGGCGATGAAGGCATCCGGCGGCACCAAACCGTGGGCCGGATGTTGCCAGCGGATCAGCGCCTCGGCCCCGGCCAGGCGGTTTTCTGTCAGGTCGACAATGGGTTGGTAATACACCAGGAACTCCTGATTCTGCGTAGCCTGACGCAGGTCGTTCTCCAGTCGTCGACGCTGTTCGACCGCTTCCGCCAGGGTCTGGTCGAAGAATATGTAGTTGTTGCCTCCCGCCGCCTTGGCCCGGTCCAGGGCCAGTTCGGCATTGCGCAGCAGTTGCGGGGTGTCGGAGCCGTCTTCCGGATAGGTGGTGATACCGAGGCTGGCGTGAATCTGTATCGGCGAGCCCTCGATGAGGAAGGGTTTGTGTATCGATTCAAGAATGCGTCTGGCAATGCGGTCGATGTTCTCCCCGCCGACTACGCTTTGCAGAACCAGGGCGAAGCGGTCACCGCTGAGACGGGCGAGAGTGTCGCTGCCTTTGATGCCATGATTGAGCCGGGCCGTGATGTCTTTCAACAGACTGTCGCCGATGGGGAGTCCGAAGCCCTCGTTGATCCGCCGGAAGTTGTCCAGGTCAGCCAGCATCAGCGTGAAACCGCCGGTCTGGGCGATGAGCGGATCATGCTGCAGCTCGTGGAGCTTTTCTTCCAGTCCGAGCCGGTTGGCAACGCCGGTCAGCATGTCGGTGATGGCCAGCCGTTTGGCGGTGTTCTCCGCCTCCTTGTGCTCGGTTACATCGTGCACGACCCCTTGCAGGAGTCCTTCCCAGATGGGTGTCAGCACCACATTGAGCCAGCGCCGATAACCGTTGCGCAGTCGTATGGTCAGATCGTCGGAAAGGACGGCATTGTCGAGATGGCAATTCAGGGCCAGCTCGGCGATGCGCGAGGTGTTCTCCCAGGGCAGCTGGCGCATGTTCAGCGTGCCCTGATAGTTGTCGTTGAGTGGAATGCCCATCAATCGGGCGAAGGCCGGGTTCCAGGAGGTCAGAGTACCTTCCTGGGCGACGATGAAGATGCCGGTTTCGGCATTCTCGAAAATGGAGTGGTATTTTTTCTCTTCCAGTTCCTTTTGCTGGCGTAGTGTCCGTTCCTGATCGATTGCGCTGACCAGGTTTCCGGCCAGATTGTTGATGTCGTTCACCAGGCTGCCGATCTCGGTCTCGTCATGCCCTTTGGGCATGGCCAGTCGTCCGCCGCTGGTCGGGTCCATCCGGTGCAGTCCGTCCGACATGGCCTTGATCGGGCGCACGATGAACATGATCATGACTGCAAGCATGGTCAGGGTGACCATGGCCAGCTGACCGAATATCTGCAGGATGACGAACTGGACCTCGCGGTTGATATCGTGCTCGATGGCTTCGGAGTTTGCCTCGACCAGGATATGGCCGATGATTTTGTTGGGCGTGAACGGGGAGTGCACATCGCGGGTCAGGCGCAATTTGCCGGAGTATTGATCCTGGGTCGCCGTGACAAGGGCCTTGCGGGTCAATTCGGTTTCGTCGGCCTTGATCGTGACTGAACGCACTTCGTTGTTCTTGAGCAGGCCCTGGGCGACTTCATCGGCAAGTTTCGCATCCTTGACGAAACACGCGATGCTGACCGTGCTTTCAACCGTGTCGAGCAGGTGGTTCAGGCGCTCGGTTGCGGCTCGTTGCTCGCGGTCACCGGTGACTACGATGGTGGCCGAGATGGTGATGATGCTGACCAGGATCAGGCTGCCGGCGAGGATGAGCGCGGACCGGAGCAGGATGCTGTGTCGCCAGCGTGTACGCATCGCCGGGATTTTCATGGTTCGAGTTCGAGCACGATTTTGACTCTGGAGTCCACCTGGCTACGTTCGATGTAGCCGATGGCGCCCCTCTTTTTCGTTAGCCAGTCCATCACCTCCGCTGTATTCCTTGCCTGCTGGGGCGGGATAGTCTTGCCGGAGAAGATGAGTCGCGCCCAATAGGCATTGATTTCCGGGAGTTCCTTGTTGACCAGCAGTCTGTAAAACCGCGCCTTTTCCGGCAGGGTCTCCGGCTGATCGATGGGCAGGGCCTTAATACCGGAGGGCAATTGCCGGTAGCGTCCCATGAAGATGTTGATGACTTCGTCCGTTGTCAAGCGCTCGACCCCGCTCCTGGCGTTGACCACGACCACCAGATCCGCATTGGCCCGGACCCAGGGTATCAGGCTCAGGCTCAGGGCTAAGAAGAGACGGGGCCAGACGGACACGTGCGGTGCCTAGAAAATGAAGTCCAGCGCCAGGCTGAACACGGTCATGTGTCCGTCCCAGGAAGGGGCGCCGGGGCGATAGAGAAAGACCGAACTGGGTGAGCCATGTATCCAGTCCACCTGGGCCTTCAGGTCCAGGTCGTGCTGGATATCCCAGCGTCCGCCCAGGAACACGGTGTGCTGGTCGCTATGCGATCCGCCGGCCAGGCTGGAAATGTAAGACGGAATCGAGGAGGCGAACTCCACTGGCGTTGACTTGACCTTGGAATATCCGAGGTATGGCGTGACATCCCCGATGCGGTAGGCCGCTATGGCATACCCGGCCTTGGTGTCTTCGAAGGCGGAGGTATCGTGCTTGGTCTGGCTGAACATCAACTGAAGCTGCAGCGGTCCCTTGTCGTAGACCACGCCGAGTGAATCGTATCGGCTCCATTTGTCCACGACCGAGAGGTCGGGGGCGATTGAAATGGCATCGAATCCTGCCAGCGAATTGGTCGGCATTTCATCTTTGAAACGGACCTGGGCATGGCTGAGGCGGACCTGCCAGGGGCCGTTGAGGTAATCCAGGTATCCGCCCAGCAGCAGGGAGCCGGACAGGTTCCAGGAAATGTCGTTGTAGAAAGCCGTCTTTTCAGGAGATCTTCCGGCAAACAGTTTGCCGCGCAGCAAGCCATTGCCGGCGGGTACCGTTTTGCTGATATCGAGACCGTCAAAATTGGAGAAGACCAGCATTCCAAAGTAATCGGGAGGCGGCCGAACGGTGAGGTTGGAATAGCCAACCATACGGGAGTCGGCCAGCATGTAGAACTCGGTGCCCAGCCGGCCGACGCGCAGGCTCAGGGTCGAATCGGGATCGTAGCGCAGGAAGGCCCAGGACAGTTCGGGCCGGTAGCTGCCGTCGTAGCGATAGCGGCTGATCGCCTGCACGACGCCGTCCAGTTCGTCATTGATTCGGTAACTGGCCTGCAGCCCGATCATCGAATCGATCTTTCCTGACCAGCTCGTGGTCAGTCCGTCCGGCTGCGACAAATCGCGGACATATTGGGCGCCATCCTTGTCTGAACGGGCAATGCCGAGGGTGCCGAAACCTTGCAGGGATAAACGACCGCTCGCCGAGATATCTTCGGTTTGCTCCGCCGCGCCAGCAGCGCTGACGGTTCCCAATGCAGTGACCAATAACAGGATGTACCCTGGTTTCATTTTTTCTACTCGCCGTTGTGGAGAGTCCGCGGAGAAACCCTCAGCCAGCAATTCCCCCTGATCAGGCAGGCGGTGTTTGAACGAAGTCTAGTCCCTGTTTTGGAATCAGGCCATGCCGGATCGGAAATCCTGACGTTTTATTTTGTCGGTAACCGCATCTGGGCGGTTACCGGATACCTCAGTCTTCGCGCCGCAACTGCGGGAACAGGATCACGTCCCGAATGCTGGCTGCATCGGTCAGCAGCATCACGAAACGGTCAATCCCGATGCCGCAACCGGCCGTAGGCGGCAGGCCATGTTCCAGGGCGCGGATATAGTCGGCGTCGTAATACATCGCCTCCTCATCGCCGGCCTCCTTGGCGGTGACCTGGGCCTGGAAGCGGGCAGCCTGATCTTCCGGATCGTTCAGCTCGGAGAAGCCGTTGGCGACCTCGCGGCCGGCGATGTATAGCTCGAATCGCTCGGTGATGTCCGGCCGGGCGTCGGAAGCGCGGGCCAGGGGCGAGGTCTCCACCGGGTAATCGACTATGTAGGTGGGCTGGATCAACTGGTGTTCGGTGGTTTCCTCGAACAGGCTCAGTTGCAGGCCGCCGAGACCGTCGTTCTTGCGGAAGGGTATCTTGCGTCGCTTCAGTTCCTCGACCACAAAATCGCGGTCATGAAGTGGCGCGTCTTTCAGCTCCGGGTTGTACTGGATGGTGGCTTCCAGTGCGGTCAGCCGTGCGAACGGGCGCGACAGGTCGATGGTGTGGCCCTGGTAGGGCACC
>JARLJM010000186.1 GCA_031291185.1 Parasulfuritortus sp.
CACAGCGGCGCGAGCCTGGGCATTGCGATCTATCCCAGTGATGGTGAAACGGTATCGGATCTGTTCAAGCACGCCGATACCGCCATGTATCACGCCAAGGCTGCCGGCCACAGCACCCTGGCCTTTTTCAGGCAGGACATGAGGCAGGCCGCCATGCGCCGCCTCACCATCGATAACCGTTTGCGACGCGCTGTGGAACGCGATGCGCTGAAGATCGTTTATCAGCCTATCGTGGATAGTCAGCAGAATCGTTTGCTCGGCCTGGAAAGCCTGCTGCGCTGGCAGGATGAGGAACTGGGGCATGTGCCGCCCACCGAGTTCGTCAAGGCCCTGGAAGACCTGGGCATGATCGACGCGGTGACTGATTGGCTGATGGATGGTGTGTGCCGCCAGATCAAGCAATGGGAGGTGGCCGGAATGAACGGGTTTTATGTTTCGGTCAATCTGTCGCCGAGATCCTTCCGGCGCCACAACTGCGCGGAACTGATCCAGGCGCCGTTGAAAGTGCATGACGTCAAGGAAGGTCGCGTGGCTGTGGAGATTACCGAAACCCACATGATGCAGAATCCGGCCCAGGCCATGGGTATCCTGGAGGCGATACGGAGTGCCGGCATACGGGTCGGCATGGATGACTTCGGCACCGGGTATTCTTCGCTGAGCCTGCTCAAGCGCTTCCCCATCGATTTCATCAAGATCGACGGTTCCTTTGTCCGCGATCTGGTTGACGATCCCGGCGATGCAACCCTGGTGCAAGCCATCATTGCCATGGGCGATAGCCTGGGGCTCGGTCTGGTTGCGGAAGGGGTCGAGACCCATGCTCACGTTGCGGCCCTGCGCGATATGGGGTGCAGCGTCATGCAGGGTTACCACTATGCCAGACCGATGCCCGGCGATGCGCTGCAGGGCTGGTATGAAACCTGGATGAAGAGCGTTTCGGTGATGTAACGGCTCAGGCCGGCCAGAGCGGTTCTTCGTCCATCAGGGCAATCTGCTCGCGCAGTTCAAGAATCCGGTCCTGCCAGTAAAGCTGGCTGCCAAACCAGGGGAATGCAGCCGGGAAAGCCGGGTCGTCCCAGCGCCGCGCGATCCAGGCCGAGTAGTGCAGCAGACGCAGAGTGCGCAGGGCTTCGACCAGATGCAGTTCGCGCGGGTCGAACTCCATGAAGTCCTCGTAGCCGGCCAGCACATCGGATAGCTGCCGGATCATCTCGCCGCGCTCGCCTGAGAGCAGCATCCACAGGTCCTGCACCGCCGGTCCCATGCGGCTGTCGTCGAAGTCGACGAAATGCGGCCCGTCGTCGGTCCACAGCACGTTGCCCATGTGGCAGTCGCCATGGAGACGTATATGGGCGACATCGCCGGCCCGGTCGAAGGCGCGCTGCACGCCTTCCAGCGCTTGTGCGGTGACGCCGCTCCAGACCTCGCGCAGTTCCTTTGGCAGCAGGTCGTGGCTCAGGATGTAGTCGCGCGGTTCGACGCCGAAGCTGGCGATGTCCAGGCTCGGCCGCTGCTGGTAAGTCTCCAGCACGCCGACGGCGTGGATGCGGCCGATGAAGCGGCCGATCCATTCCAGTGTGGCCGGGTCGGACAGTTCCGGTACCCGGCCGCCCCGGCGCGGGTAGACGGCAAAACGGAAGCCGACATGTTCGAACAGGGTTTTACTGCCGATGAGCATGGGCGGGACGACGGGGATTTCCCGTTCTGCCAGATCGAGGGTGAAGGCGTGGTCTTCCAGAATGGCCGCATCGGACCAGCGTTCCGGCCGATAGAACTTGGCGACGACGGTGGGCGCGTCTTCCAGCCAGATCTGATAGACCCGGTTTTCGTAGCTGTTCAACGCGATCAGCCGGCCGTCGGCGTGCAGTCCCACGCTATCGAGTGCATCGAGCACGACATCGGGCATCAGTGCGGCGTAAGGATGGGGCATGGAAATTGGGATAAACTGAGACCACTGCATCATAACCGAGTGCCTCATGTCCGATTGCTGCGATCACGATTGCCAGTCGCCTTACCAGCCAGGCCACCTGGGCATCCCCCAGGTCGGGCGCTTCGATCCGGTCGCCTTCGAACAGGCGGTGACCGATCTGTTGCGTGCCTGCGGGATCGAGCCGGACAGCGTGCATACCGGCCGTACCGCGCGCAGGGTGCGCGAGCTGTGGGAGCGACGTCTGCTCGGCGGCTACAACATGGACCCTGGCGAGGCGCTGGGCGAGGGCTTCGAGGATAGCCGCGACGACATGGTGGTGGTACGCGGCATCGCCATCCACGGCGTCTGCCCGCATCATCTGGTGCCGTTCCGGGGCGTGGCCCATGTGGCTTACATTCCTGGTGGCCGATTGCATGGCTTCGGCCGCATCGCCCGCATGGTCGATGCCATCGGCCACCGTTTCACCTACCAGGAATGGATGACCCGCGACATTGCCGAGGCGCTGATCAGCCATGGTCATGCCCAGGGCGCGGCCTGCGTCATCGAGGCCGAGCAGCTCTGCCTTCTGCTGGGCGAAGACCGGCGCGGCGACGAGCGGGTGGTGACCCAAGCCTTTTCCGGGACTTTCCGCGACAACCCACAATTGCGCAACGAATTCTTGCGCGCCATCAGCGGGCAAATGCCCTAATGCCCACACCAATGAGGAGACGATCATGACCAAGGTCATTCCCGAAACCCCGCCCGATTACGACAAGACCCGGATTGTCGAACGCCCGGACGGGTTTTACTGGATCAATGCCGAGACCGGCAAATCGTTCGGCCCGTTTGCCACCCTGGCGGGGGCGGTGCAGGACATGGATTACAACGCCGAGACCGACTTCGAGCCGGCCGAAAGCCTGCAGGAGGCGGAAGATGAACTTGGCCTCGCCGGCTGGGTGGATCCCGATACCGGTGAACTGGCGGAAGATACCTTCACCCATCTGGAAGACCATTAAGCCGGGCCGGCGGCAGGCAATCTAAATTTCCCGATCCGTGGAAGAAGGGGACTGCGAACGGTAAAATGCAGGCCTCTTCGAAGAAAGCATTGCCATGCCCGCATTTCAAGACATCATCATGACCCTCCAGAAGTTCTGGGGGGACAAAGGCTGCGTCATCCTGCAACCCTATGACCTGGAAGTCGGTGCGGGTACCAGTCATACCGCCACCTTCCTGCGCGCCCTCGGCCCGGAGCCGTGGCGGGCTGCCTACGTGCAGCCCAGCCGCCGGCCCAAGGACGGCCGCTACGGCGAGAACCCGAACCGTCTGCAGCATTACTACCAGTTCCAGGTGGTACTGAAGCCGGCACCGGAGAACATCCTTGAACTTTACCTAGGCTCGCTCGAAGCCCTGGGTTTCGATCTGAAGCAGAACGATATCCGCTTCGTCGAAGACGATTGGGAAAACCCTACCCTGGGCGCCTGGGGCCTGGGCTGGGAGGTCTGGCTGAACGGTATGGAAGTGACCCAGTTCACCTATTTCCAGCAGGTCGGCGGCATCGAATGCAAGCCGATCACCGGCGAGATCACCTACGGCCTGGAGCGTCTGGCCATGTATCTGCAAGGCGTGGAAAACGTGTTCGACCTGGAATACGCGCCGGGAGTCAGTTATGGGGCCGTGTTCCACCAGAACGAGGTCGAGCAGTCGACTTACAACTTCGAGCACAGCGACGTGGAATTCCTGCTCACCGCCTTCAACGCCCACGAAAAGCAGGCCAAGCACCTGATGGAATCGCAACTGGCCCTGCCGGCCTATGAACAGGTGTTGAAGGCCGGTCACACCTTCAACCTGCTCGATGCCCGCGGCGCGATTTCGGTGACCGAGCGTGCGGCCTATATCGGCCGTATCCGCAATCTGGCCCGCAGCGTGGCCCAGAGCTATGTCGACTCGCGTGCCCGACTCGGTTTCCCGATGGCGCCCAAGGCCTGGGCCGAGGAAGTGCTGGCCCAGATTGATAAACAGAACGAGAAGAAGGCGGCCTGAACATGACGACCAAGAATCTGCTCGTTGAACTGTTCGTCGAGGAACTGCCGCCCAAGGCGCTGAAGCGGCTGGGCGAGGCCTTTGCCGTTACGCTGTCCGAATCGCTCAAGGCACAAGGCCTCGCGGCTGCCAGTGCCGTGGTCACCGCCTACGCTTCGCCGCGCCGTCTGGCAGCACATGTCGCCAATGTTGTGGCCCAGGCCGCTGACAAGCCGGTGTCGCAAAAGCTGATGCCGGTCAGCGTCGGCCTGGATGCTTCGGGAAATGCCACCCCGGCCCTGCTCAAGAAGCTGGGCGCGCTCGGCCTGGACGCCTCGGTCGTGCCGCAGCTCAAGCGCGAAGGCGAGGGCAAGGCCGAAACGCTGTTCTTCGACTCCATGGTCAAGGGCGCCACGCTGGCCGAGGGGCTACAGAAGGCGGTCGAGGATGCGCTGGCCAAGCTGCCCATCCCCAAGGTGATGACCTATCAACTGGCCGATGGCTGGACCTCGGTTAATTTTGTCCGCCCTGCACATGGTCTGGTTGCACTGCATGGCAGCGAGGTGGTGCCCATCTCCGTGCTTGGCCTGAACTCGGGCCGCGAGACGCAGGGCCATCGGTTCGAAGCCGCCAGCCCGACTGTCTCGATCAGGGATGCCGACAGCTATGAGGCACAGCTGGAAGGCGAGGGTGCCGTGATTCCGGGTTTCGAAAAGCGCCGCGACGAGATTGCCCGCCAGCTCGAAGCTGTTGCGGCCAAGGTCGGCGGTGGTGTGCAGCCGATCGAGGATGCCGCGCTGCTCGACGAGGTGACCGCTCTGGTCGAGCGGCCCAATGTGCTGCTGTGCCGGTTCGAGGAGGAATTCCTTCAGGTGCCGCAGGAGTGCCTGATCCTGACCATGAAGGCGAACCAGAAATATTTCCCGCTGCTGGATGCAGAAGGCCATCTGACCAACCAGTTCCTGATCGTTTCCAACATCCGCCCTGCAGATCCTTCGCTGGTCATCGGCGGCAACGAGCGGGTGGTGCGCCCGCGTCTGGCCGATGCCAAGTTTTTCTTCGACCAGGATCGCAAGAAGCCGCTGGCGTCGCGAGTCGATGCCCTGGATCGCGTGGTCTATCACAACAAGCTGGGCAGCCAGGGCGCGCGCGTGCGCCGGCAGATGAAGCTGGCCGGCACCATCGCCCGCGAGCTCGGCGCCGACGAGGCCCTGGCCGAGCGTGCCGCGCAACTGGCCAAGGCCGACCTGATTACCGACATGGTCGGCGAGTTTCCCGAACTGCAGGGCACCATGGGCAAGTACTACGCCCTGCACGACGGCGAGGACGTCCAGGTGGCCGACGCCATCGAGGCGCATTACAAGCCGAAGTTCGCCGGCGACACGCTGCCCGACGGCAACATCGCCCTCGCCGTGGCGCTGGCCGAGCGGCTCGATACCCTGGTCGGCATCTTCGGCATCGGCCTGATTCCGACCGGCGACAAGGATCCGTTCGCGCTGCGCCGGGCGGCGCTCGGCGTGCTGCGCATGCTGATGGAACGCTATCTGCCGCTCGACCTGATGCAATTGCTGGAACGCGCCCAGGCTCAGTTCGACAAGGAAGAGATTGCCGCCAGCACCGCAGTCGACGTGTTCCAATTCATGCAGGAACGCCTGCGCGTCTACCTGAAGGAGCGCGGCGCGATGCAGGACGAGGTGGAGTCGGTTGTGGTGCAGGCGCCGACCCGCATCGACCGGGTTCCGGCCCGCCTGGCGGCCGTGGCGGAGTTTCGTGCGCTGCCTGAGGCGGCCGCGCTGGCAGCGGCCAACAAGCGCATCCGCAATATCCTGAAGAAGGCCGATGCCGCAGGTGATTCGGTCGATGCCGTATTGCTCCAGCCCGGGGCCGAGGCGGATCTGCATCAGGCGCTGGTCGCCGTGACGCCGGCTGTCGATGCGGCCCTCGTCAGCCTTGACTACACCGCTGCGCTGACTCGCCTGGCCGGCCTGCGTGCCGCCGTGGACCGTTTCTTCGACGAGGTCATGGTGATGGCCGACGAGCCGCTGATCCGGGCCAATCGCCTGGCTCTGCTGGGAGGGCTGTCACGCACCATGAACAGCGTGGCGGACATCTCGGAACTGACTACGTGATGGCCAGAGGGTAGATCGTGGAGGTCTTTGATGACGCATTCCGGATCGATCGACTGACCGCCGAGTTTGTCTATCCGGAGACCGAGTGGGGCTTTCGGGAGTACATCAAGGACAGCCGGATTCGGGATACCCGGATGGCGATTTTTATTAGTGCCCTGTTCTATCTTTTCTTTGCAGTGACCGATTTCCTGGGCATGCAGGGAAGCCCGGATTACCTGATTGTCCTGCTGACCCGTCTGGGTATCTGTGCAGTGGGGGTGACCGCGGCCTTCATTGCGCAGAGAAGCTGGCAGCAACTGGTCAACGGTACCATTCCAAGTCTGGTGTCGGGGTCAGGCATGGCCGCCTTTATCGCCATCACATTCCTGAGGCCCTATTCAATCGGCTGGCATGGCATGAGCATGATGGCCATGCTGCTCGGCGTCTATGTCTTCATCCCGAATCGTTTTCTCGCCGTGATCATGATCGGGATCACGGCATCGCTGGCCTTTCTGACGCTGGCCGTGATCCAGCTGGATCTGCAGGTCAACGAACTGGCGAGATTGACGACCCTGCTGGCGGTAACCAACATTCTGGGGGCCATGACCAACTACAGGCTGAGTCGCCTGATGCGGGAAGAGTATCGGGATCATGCCATCGTCACGAATGCGAACCGGCGGCTGAAAGTGGAAATGGAGGAACGCGCACGTCTGGAGGATGTTCTGCGCCGACGCGCGGAGGTTGACGAGGTGACCGGTACGGCAAATCGTACCTCCCTGTTCGAGCAGGCCGCTGAGTTGTTGAATCAGGCAAATGCGGAGGCGAAGCCACTGTCGCTGCTGCAGATCGACGTGGACTATTTCAGGCAATTCCACGCTACATATGGCCACTTGCGGAGTGATGAGGTATTGAAGTCCCTGGTCTCGGTGGCCGAGACCCTGCTCAGTGGGGATCAGTATCTTGCCCGTCTGGGCGGGGAGGAGTTCATTGTGCTGCTACCGGGAACCGGGCAGACTGAGGCGGCGCGCATGGCTGAGCGAATCCGGGCCGAATGCCAGCGGACCCC
>JARLJM010000032.1 GCA_031291185.1 Parasulfuritortus sp.
CCGATCCCGCTCGGCGGCCACGATGAAATCGGCCAGCTGAGCAACCAGCTCGCCATCATGCGCAATCGCCTGTTCGATATGGTATTCGAACTCACACAGGGGGCTGAAAACCTGGATGAAGCCGCCAAGGCCCTGTCCGCGTCCAGCCAGCAAACCGCCGGCGCCTCGGAAAACCAGTCGACTGCTGTGTCCAGCACGGCAGCGGCGGTCGAGCAACTGGCCTCGTCCGTGCAGGAAGTGGGCAGTCTTGCCGACGAGGCGCACAGCGCCTCTCAGGAATCGGATCAGGCCGCGGCCGAGGGCGGCAGCGTCGTGCATCATGCCGCCGACGAAATTGGCCATATCGCCACTGCCGTCAACGAGGCATCGAACAGCATCCACGAGCTGGAAGGCATTTCCGGAGAGATCGGCCAGATCGTCGGCACCATCCGGGAGATTGCCGACCAGACCAATCTGCTCGCCCTGAACGCTGCCATCGAAGCCGCACGCGCCGGCGAGGCCGGGCGCGGATTTGCCGTGGTCGCCGACGAAGTACGCAAGCTGGCCGAGCGCACAGCCCAGTCCACAATCGAGATCACCGGTATGGTAGATCGGATTCAGAGCCGTTCCAGGAACGCGGTTGAGGAGATGCAGCATGGCGTGCAACGGGTGCAAGACGGCGTGCACCTGGCCCATGCGGCAGGCGACTCGATCACCGGCATCCGCGACAAGGCGCACCGGGTCGTGGAAGTCGCGGCCGATATCCGCAACGTGCTGGCCGAACAGTCCACCTCAGCCAGCGAGATCGCCCGGCAGGTGACCCAGATCGCGCAGATGGCCGAACAGAACGCCATCGCCTCGCAGCAGACCTTCGAGTCGAGTTACAACGTGGCGTCCATGATCGAAAGGATCAAGTCGCTGGTCGGCCAGTTCAAGGTAGGCGACAGCACCTTCCGCGTGAAAACGAAGGCCGAGCCGGTCAAGACCGGCGACATCGAATTATTCTGACGCGGCTTCCTGCCGGATCGCCCATTCCGCCAGCGAGGCGATGTTGATGTCGGCCACCAGAATGCCGCTGACCTCGCCGGCCGGGACGAACAACGGCAGCGCCACGGTCAGGCAGAAATCCTCGGTGGCGCTGGATAGATAGATGGGCGAAACATAAGGCTGCCCGGTTGCCATCACGCTGCGGAAATAGGACTGGTGCGCCCGGTCCGTGCCTTGTCCGCCGGCCTTGATCCGGCCGTACATGTCCGGATTGAGCCAGTTCGGATAACGCTGCACCCCCTCCGCGTCGAGCTCGAATACCACCTCGAAGTAGGGATAGTGAGCGAAATCCGCGTCCAGCAAATGCGGGTCCGCCTTGCGCGGCTGGCTGCCTATCTGCTGCAAAGCCGAGATCGCGTTTTCTTCCCAGCTATCGTCCTGCTGGCCACTGTCGATATGGGTAATGACGGGTGGGCAGCCTTCCTTGACCATCACGCTCCCCGCTTCCGCCTTGGCCATCTTTTTCATCGCCGCCGCCCGTTCCGCCGCCACGGCCGCCGTGGCCGGCCGGCCAGTGCTGCCATTAACCACGGCCACCGAGACATTGGCGATGGTGTACGCCGAATCCGTCTCGGTGGAGAAATAGCCCCGCCGGACATCGATTTCGTCATACAGACGCAGCGCGAGAGAGTGGAACCGGGCGATGACGTTCCTCACCCTCGCCAGCATGGCATCGTCATCCGTCCCGGAGATGAGCACGAAGTCATCGCCACCGATATGGCCCAGATAGATGTCCGGCCACTCGGCAAAGGCGTGACGCAACAACTCGGACAACAGGCGGATCATCGCGTCGCCCCTGATAAAACCATAACAGTCGTTGTAGGCCTTGAAATGGTCCAGATCGACGTAGACCAGCACACATGGACTCTCCGCCGCCAACCGGTTTTCCAGTACATGACGCAGGGCCGGCCCGGTCGGCAGCTGGGTCAGCGGATGGGTTTCGTCGCGGCCCGAGCGATTGCTCATCAGGCTGGCCATGAGCATGGCAGGCACCACATTGCCAAGATACTTGCCTTCCCTGGAAACCACGATCCATGGATCGCCCTCCCGCCGGCCCTGGAACAGCCGGCGGGCCAGCGAGGCCGGGCTGGCCTCGACCGGAAGCACATGGCGGATCGGCTTGCAGGCGCTGCCCAGGCTTATCGGCGCCGGAGACAGCGCCAGGCCGCGGTGCAGCAGGCCGAGCGGATGACCGTCGTCGGTCAACACCACGGAAGACAGGTTGGCCTGATCGAGAAACAGGCGCCGGGCCGCGTCCTGAGATTGGGATACATCGAGGGACGGCGCACTTTCCATGAGCTGGGTCAGATCGATGCGGAACATCGACCTTGGCGTGGTCCGCGCCACCCGTGGCGGCAGCGGCGCGACCTCGGTGGCCGGGCGTTCCGCGGGCATGGCGAAGTAGTAGCCCTGTGCATAGCCGATCGCCATTTCCCTGCAGAACAGGATGTCTTCTGGACGCTCCAGGCCCTCGGCGATGACCCGCGTGCCGAGCCGCTGGGCCATCGACACCAGGGCCTCCATCAGCACGGTACGGACCCGGCTGCGCTGGGCCTGATGCACCAGACCCCGGTCGATCTTGATGAAATCGGCGCGCACGGCGGCCAGTGTCGACAGGCCATTGAAACCGGCGCCAATATCGTCCAGGGCGATGCGGACATCGGCCCGGCGCAGATCGTCGCAGGCGGCCGCCAGTTCCAGTGGGTCCGCCTGTTCGCTTTCCACCACCTCGATCACCACATCCTTGTGATCGATGCCCAACTCGTCCATACGCTCGACGATCCGCTGCCGCCAGCGCGCCTGAAGCAGATTCTGGGGCAGGACATTGAGAAAGACCGCCACGCCCCTGGCAATTCCCGCCGCCTTGCGGGCCAGGGCCAGGCCCTGACAGGCGACATCGAGATCGCCCGCCCGGCCCGCCGCGCTGGCCAGGGCAAAGGCCTGACCGCCGGCGAGCAGCGGCCCCATGGGATCGACCAGGCGGCACAAGGCTTCATAGGCTACGATCTGGCCTTCGGCGTTGAGGTCCAGAATCGGCTGGAAATGGATGCGTATCCTGTGTTCGAAATCGCCCAGCAGCCAGCCGTAGCGCTTGCGGATGATCAACACATCCAGGGACCGCGTATTGGCCAACTGGCCGGCCGCATCGGGCCGGTCTGCGGCGTCCAGGGTCAGAGCCAGCGTTTCGCGCTGGGTCTGCGGATCGGTAGCCGAGGCCAGTGCGTCGAGGTGCCATAGCAACCCGGCTTCGTCCTGAAACGGAAAGCGCCAGACACCGGTGGCGACCCGTTCGCCCCCGATGCTCTCCCACTCCTGTGGCGGAAGAGCACCCTCGTAACGAAGCAGTAAGGCCTTGTCGTCCGGCTGACCCGTCAAATCAGACACCGTAAGGTTCGACCACCCAGCGATCCAGCAAACTTGTTCCACTTCCCGACAGATAACTGAAGCCCTGTTCCAGATCGGCCTTCACGGCATAGGCGATGGTACGTGGCACCAGCCCTCCGGCCACCAGATGGAAATACCAGGCCGTCGGATAGCCGGCGACCTTGTCGAAGGCGTGGAGCTGATCGGCCAGCGCCACGCCCCGTGCATCGGGCTGCCAATGGAAGGTTTTCAGCTTGCGGGCATAACGCGAGATCGGCGATGCACTGAGCACGGTGTTGCGGTAGCGGTCCTGATGTTCCCGGATGCCGATCACCCAGCGGTCTGCGAAATGGCCGCGTGCGCCGGCCTGGCTCAGTTCCCATTCGGCCATGAAGCGGGCCAGCGGCGACTGAGCTACGCCGGGGTTGATCTGGCGGGCCAGTATCTGGCGCATGTCGGTCAGCCGGCGGAAACGGTAATAGGGCCGGTCAACCGGCTGGGCATCGACGCTGAGCGGCTGCACCGGGTCGGTCAGCTCGGCCAGGTCGACCGGCAGGTTGGCCGGGTCGACCAGTCGCCGGTCCAGCACCTCTTGCAGTTCCTCGATCTCCAACTGCACGAAGTCGGCTGCACCAGTGCCATAGACGCCGACGAAATAGTGACTGCGGCCAGTATGCCGGGTCGCCAGCAGACCTTCGCCGTCATGCCGCTCGATGCATTCGGCCAGGTCGTCGCCACAGGCTTCCAGTTCCGCTTCTGCCCAGCGTTCCAGGTCGTCGGTAATCCGCTCGCCATCCGGCCGGATGATGCCGCCAGGCCGATACCAGCCGCCCCGAGTGAGGGCGAAGCGGAACTCGCAGCCAGGCAGCAGGCCACCCAGATTCGCCATCAGCGCGCTGTGGTGGGGCCGGGGCGGGGCGGCTTCGATCTCGCTGCTCAGGCGTTGCAGCGTCGGTTCGTCGGGCAGGCAGCCATTCATGTTTCGTCCTCTTTTTGGCGATTTCCGTTCAATCTTTCCAGGGCCATTTCCCTGACCTCGGGCTCGGGGTCGTCTGCCAGTACGGCCAAGGCGTCCAGCGGGGCCAACCGGGCAGCCTCAAGCCGGACCAGCCAGTCGGGATCGGCCAGCAGTCGCGCGGCATCGTCGGGCAGCATCCGGGCGGCAGCAATGCGCCTGACCTCCGGATCCTCGTCCTCGACCATCCGGCCGAGGACGAACGGCGGCAGCCGACGCGCCACTTCCTTGCGCACTTCACGGTCCCGGTCGTGGGCCATGCGCGGCAGCCCGCCGTGCGGCAACCGGTGCGCCACCTGAAGTCGCACCATGTAATCGGGGTCGTTCATCAACTTGACCAGCTGGCCAGGCTCGATGCGGGCCGCGACCGTGATCCGCACTTCCCGGTCGGCATCCCGCATCAACATCACCAGTTCGTCCGGCAACAACCGGGTGGCCACCGCCCGGCGCACCACTTCATCGCGGTCGCCGGCCAGCGCCACGACAGCCTCTCTTGGTGCATAACGCACCGCAATGGCGCGCCGCTCCCAGAAGCCGTCGGTCAGATACTCCACGGCATACTCCGGGTTGAAGCGGAGGAAGCGGTCGATCTGCCGCCCGCTGTGTGCAGCGATGCAGATGTCGCCCGGTTCGCACCGTTTTGCGGCAAGCACGGTATCCCGGTGCTGGCAGGTCGCACAGTCGGCCACTACCACTTCGCTCAGGCAGGTCGTTCCCGACACTCAGGGTTCTCCATAGATTCAGGCCGGACGACATACGCCCCGGATGACTACCAGAGCGTATTCAGCAACCGCCGTGCCAGTTCTTGCGAGCCGACTCCGGCGCGGGTTTGACGGAGTTTTGGTGTAAGCCGGGAGAGGGGTTGCCGACAGGCCCCCACGGGCTTGTCGCAAATACGACAATTCGAGCAGACAGGCGATCAGGCGGGTTTACGGTCGCCGTGTTTTTCCAGGATCATGGTGTCGAGGTGGGCAATGACGCCATCGCTGCCCTTCTCTACATTCTCGAAGGCATCGAACAGCTGGGCCTGGAGTTCGTAGTCGTGGCCCCAATCCTTTTCCAGCAGATGCATGGCGCGGTGCATGCTCTGATGGACCTGGGCGTGGGGCTTGCCCACGCCGGCAAAGGAGGTGAGGGCGCCGAAGTGGCTCTGGGTGGTGTCCTTGTCCAGCCACTTGCCCAACCGGCAGTTGTGTTCGTTGACCATGACCGCCCTGGCGTTGTCCGACTCCACGCCCAGGTTCACCGAGGCGTAGCCGTTCTGCTTGTAGATGAAGTGGTCGATCTTGGCCAGCGAGGTGAAGCTGACGTCGTGGACATAGCGGATCTGGCTCAGCGCCTGCTCCGAGGATTCGGCCACGGCCGAGAAGCGGCCGGCGAAATCGCTCACGGTATCCTTGGACGCCGCGGCAATGTCGCGCATCTCGACTGCCCCCCTGAGCATGGTGTCGGCATCCTGCTGCAGCGCATCCATGACCGCAGTGATTTCGACCGAGGCCTTTTTCGAATGCTCGGCCAGTTTGCGCACTTCATCCGCCACCACGGCAAAGCCACGGCCATGCTCGCCGGCCCGGGCCGCTTCGATGGCCGCATTCAGGGCCAGCAGGTTGGTCTGGTCGGCGATACCGCCAATGACGCTGACCGAGCGAGTGATCTCGTCGCGGCGGGTGATGAAGTCCTCCACGGCGGTCGACGATTGTTCGATCTTGCTGGTCAGGCTGTGCAATGAAGCCACCACGGTCCCTATTGCGCTGCGGCTCTCCTGGGCGGAAGCGGCGTTGTCAGTGGAGATGCGTTCCAGCGAATCGGTCGCCGCCACGATGCCCAGCATGTCCTGCTGGCTGGTTTTCAGGTTCTTCAGCAGGTTCTGGGTGTTCAGATGACCCAGCTTGGACAGCAGGTTGTTGCGCATTTCCCGCCTGTAGTTGTCCATCAGGATATCGAGCGACTGGTTGCCCTGTTCCAGCGCCTCGCGGAAGATGCCGTGCAGCCCTTCCGGCTGCATATGCCGGTTGAAGGTGTTCTCGCTGGCGCTGGTCAGTGCCGTGCGCTGTTCCCGGAAACAGGTCTCCATCTGGTCCAGCATGGTGTTGAAGCTCCAGCAGACCCTGCCCAGTTCGTCCTGGCGCGTGATGCCGGTAATCCGCGAACCCAGGCGGCCGCTGGCGACCTCTTCCGCCACCACCGAGATTTCCCGCAAGGGCGAAAGCGCCACGCGCAATTGCGACAGGTAATACGCGCTGCTGCCGGCGCCCAGCAGAATCAGCAGGATGAACCAGCCCCAGTCGGCCAGTTGCCAGCCGTGGGTGGCCACCCCGATGAGCCCGGCG
>JARLJM010000033.1 GCA_031291185.1 Parasulfuritortus sp.
CCATCACCCCGGCTTTACCGCCAGCCGGTTTCTAACTTCCTTGACACCGGCGACAGAGCCCGCAAGTGTCTTTGCTCGATCACTACTCGGCAGCGAGTCAACCGATCCGCTTAATGTCACGACACCCTTGACTGTATCTACACTGATCTTCAGCGACTGGAGGCCAGGCGCTGAAAAAATGGCAGCCTTGACCCTGGTCGTGATCTCGGCATCATCGATGACATCTCCGGTTTTCGCACTTTGCTCATCCAGTTTCCTGCCAACCTTGTCGCTCGTTTCATTGATCTTTCTGTCGGCCGCATCGGCTGCCTGATCCAGTTTTTTTTCTGTGGCCTCGGCAGACCCGGTCCTGTCGCAGGCAGGCAACCCAACTGTTAAGAGCATCAAAATGCCGATCAGTTTTAACCGCGGTGCAATTTTCATGTTTGGGTTTCTTTACCTTAGGTTACGTTAGTGCAATTGCCTATGCGGTGTAGCAAGGAACGGCATGTCGATCATTATTTGTTGATTTCGTGGCCAATGACGCCGCCAACAGCCGCACCACCTACCGTACCAACTGCACTGCCGCCAGTCAGGACGGCACCTCCTACAGCACCGACGCCGGCACCGATAGCGGTGTTCTTGTCCCGTTGCGACATATCGGCACATCCGCCCAGAATAGCCAGCATGGCTACCGCAACTGCACTCATCGTGAATTTATGATTCGTTTTCATGGTATTGCCTCTCAAAAATGTGGGCTTCCAACTGCTTTGCATGCCAGGTCGCGCGAGGCTTTCAATCATCGCCCTTTGCCCGAATGCGGATATCGCACCCTGGTTGACTCTGATTCAAGAAGGTTAACGACAAGCCCTGTCCCCGT
This sequence comes from Parasulfuritortus sp., assembly GCA_031291185.1. Taxonomy (GTDB): domain Bacteria; phylum Pseudomonadota; class Gammaproteobacteria; order Burkholderiales; family Thiobacillaceae; genus Parasulfuritortus. Next base: position 860 of record JARLJM010000033.1, read on the forward strand.
CTGTCTGCTGACGCACATACGAATGCCGTGCCCCCTATAATGAGTACAGGGCGAAGCCGATTTCCGTCAGCCTCCTCGGCTTGACTCTTCACTCGTATGACTGACCAGGGACACATGACATGCTCGGACCTGAAGACCCTCGGCAGAATCATCTGCTCGCCGCCTTGCCCGAGCACGAACGCGCGCTCATCTTCCCCAACCCGGAACGCGTCCCGATGCGGCTGGGCGATGTGCTCTATGAGACTGGCATCCAGACGCGCCATGCGCAAGGCCGCAGGAAAATTGCAGCAAGCCGGCTTGATTCATGACAGCCGGGGCAAGATCACCGTTCTGGATCGTCCCGGGCTTGAGGCGCGGGTGTGCGAGTGCTACGAGGTGGTCAGGAAGGAATTCAGTCGCCTGTTGCCCGATGCCATCGGTTCATAGTTCGGCGAGCAGGATCGATAGTATTGAATGTCTCCCGGCCGGTAGTCGTTGCATACTTGCGAAATACAACCAGAGGGTGAACCAACGTGCAGGCGCTATCCGACACCACCAGCATCGCTCATGTCATCCAGCTCGCGGTGGCGCCAGTGTTCCTGCTCACCGGTGTCGGTGCAATCCTGTCCGTCCTGGTCAATCGCCTGGGTCGGGTTGTGGACCGTTTTCGGACATTGGATTTCGGCATGCCCGATGTGTGCGAAAGCTCGCTGGATTTGGCAAAATCCGAAATGGCCATCCTGTCACGGCGTGCGCGCATGATTCACTGGGCAATCGGCCTTTGCACCGGGTGCGCGCTGCTGATTTGTTTCGTCATCGCTACCCTGTTCGTCGGCTCGATCGC
>JARLJM010000187.1 GCA_031291185.1 Parasulfuritortus sp.
GCGTGTTTCGTGAGTGTCGGACGCGGAACAGTCTAGGATATGAAAATCACGACAGACCACTAGAGTCCACGCAATACAACCAAGGGGCTGCTTTGCACAACGCTTCTCGTGCCCCAATAGCCAGCTGCACCGATCAGCAATGCCCCCAGTGGAGGCAACATCGCCCAAAGTTGCCACTTGAGGTGGTATTCGAGATGGAATACCCGTGTATACAACAGCCAGGCGATGAACTCTGCGCCAACGGCGGCGAACAGTCCTGCCAGCATGCCGAGCAGCGCATATTCGGCCAGGTGCCCTGCGCGTAGCTGATAACGGCTCGCTCCCAGAGTCCGGAGCAGCGCACCCTCGTACAACCGCTCGTCAAGGTTGGCCTGCAACGCAGCATAAAGCACGGCAAAGCCAGCCAGCAGAACCAATACTAGAACGTACTGCACTGCCAGGGTCACTTGTGCGAGGATGCTTCGCACCTGGTTCATGATGCGATCCAGGTCGATCACCGTAACCGCCGGGAAGTCGCGGACCATCTGGGCCAAGAGGATTCGCCCGGTGGGCGGCAGGTAGAAGCTGGTGACGTAGGTGGCCGGATATTGTTCGATGACTCCGGCAGGGAAAATCATGAAGAAATTGGGCTTGAACGAGTCCCACTGAACGGTCCGAATGCTCGACACCTTCACTTTCAACCCCTGGCCACCAAAAGAAAACGTCAGTTCATCGCCCAATTTGATGCCGAGACGCTCAGCTACGCCCTGCTCCACCGAGACCAGCGGCCGCCCTCGATCTGCTGTTTGCCACCAGCGCCCGGCCACAATTTTGTTGTCTTGCTGCAATGTATCGCTCCAGGTCAGGTTGAGTTCACGCTGGATACGCCTGTCTCCATTGTCCTGGGCACGTTGGCTGACCGCCACGCCGTTCACTTCCGTGAGCCGCCCTCGAATCATGGGATAGAGTTGGGCGCTGGCAATGCGATTCTCATGCAGGCACGCGCTGAATCGCGCAACCTGGTCGGGCAGGACATTGATCACGAAATAATTCGGCGCTTGCGCCGGAAGTTGACTCTGCCAAGTTGTAAGCAGATCGCCGCGCAGCAGGCCGATCAGGGCCATGACCATAAGCACCAGACCGAAGGCCAGGATTTGCCCGACGGCCAGCCAGGGGTGACGCCACAAGTTGTTCAGCCCATAACGCCAGGCCACGCCGACCCCACGGTGCAGCACACGACTGGCCCGCAGCAGCCCCCAGGCCAGTAAACCGAATACCAGCAGCGCTGCAAGCGTCCCACCGAGCACACTGAAGGTGAGCAGCGCATTTCCGGTATAACGCCACAAGAGCAAGGTCATGGTGGCAAGCGCGGCGCCGTAGACCAGCCAGGCACGCAGCGGCATTGGCGCAAGGTCACGCCGCAGTACCCTTAGTGCAGGAACGTTCCGCAGTCGCAGTACCGGGGGCACGCCGAAGCCGGCCAGCACAACCAGACCGGTAAACAGGCCGAGCAGAGCAGGCAGTGGCCCGGGCGGTGGCAATTGTGCCGGCAATAACCCGCTCAGCAGCGCGAGCAAACCGAACTGGACGCTGTAGCCCAGCAGCAGACCGAGGCTGCTTCCGACCAGACCGATCAGCAACAACTGCAGGAGATACAAGACCACGATGTCGTTCTGCCCTGCCCCCAGGCAGCGCAGCATGGCACTGACATCATAGTGGCGCTCGCTGTAGCGACGTGCGCCCATGGCAATGGCAATTGCGGCCAACAGCACCGCCGCCAGGCTGGCCAGGCCAAGGTAACGTTCGGCTCGATCCAGTGCCGCCGCGATGGCTGGCTGACCATCGTGGATGTCGTTCAAGTGGTCGCTTGGGCCGAGCCTGGGGATCAGCCAGAGTTTGTAGCGGGCAATCGCCTCCGAGGCGCCTGCGAACTGGTAGCTAAGCGTCAGCCGGCTGCCGGGCGCAAGCACACCGGCATGTTCCGCGTCATATCGGCTGATCAGCACCGCTGGTGCCAGGGCCGCAAAGTTGCCCGCGCCGCCAGGTTCAAAGGTGAGGATGCGGGCAATCCGCAAGGATCGGTCGCCGAGCGTAATGACATCCCCCACCTGAACCTGTAGCAGGGGCAACAACCGGGATTCCACCCAGGCCGTGCCCGGTTGAGGAATTTCCCGCGTGTCGCTTCCTGCATCGAATGGTTTGGCGGCCGTGCGCAAGACACCACGCAAGGGATAGCCAGGGACGACCGCCTTGATGTCGCACAGTTGCAGGTTGTCGCCGTGCAGGACGACGCTGGGGAACTCCATGATCTGATTCTGGCGGAGACCATACACCCGGGCCTGTTCCAGCCAGCCGGGATCAACCGGACGCGGACTGCGCAGCACCAGATCGGCGCCAAGCAGTTCGGCCGACTGATTACCCATGCCCTGGTGGAGGCGATCGGTGAAAAAACCAATCGCCGAGGTGGCCGCCACGGCGATGAGCAAGGCCGACAGGAGTATGCGCAGTTCACCCGCGCGCCAGTCGCGCAGAAGCAAGCGCAGTGCAAGTTTCAGACGGCTAGCGTTCATCGCCGACAATTCGCCCTGCGTCGAGATGGAGACGTCTGCTGCAGCGAGCAGCCATGCGCTCGTCATGGGTCACCAGGACCAGGGTGGTACCCAGTTCAGCGTTCAGGGCGAACAGCAGGTCGGCCACCCGCTCCCCGGTGTGCGCATCCAGATTGCCGGTCGGCTCGTCGGCAAACAGCAGCGCCGGCGAGGTGGCGAACGCCCGTGCTATGGCGACCCGCTGCTGCTCGCCTCCCGAAAGCTGGTTCGGGTAGTGGCCTGCTCTCGATTCGAGCCCGACCCGAAGCAGCAATTCCCGCCCTTGTGTAGCCGCATTGGGCGAGCCGGCCAACTCCAGCGGAAGCATGACATTCTCGAGTGCAGTCAGGCCCGGCAATAACTGGAAGGTCTGGAAAACGAAGCCTACGGTCCGTCCACGCAGGCGCGCACGGCCATCCTCATCGAGGGCGGTAATGTCTTCGCCAGCCAATGTGATCCGGCCGGTACTGGGCAGGTCCAGACCGGCCAGCAGGCCGATCAGGGTCGACTTTCCTGAGCCGGAGACCCCGACGATGGCCACGCTTTCACCCGCCATAATCGAGAAGCTGACTTCTTCGAGTATGGTCAGCTGGCCGCCAGCCATGGCCACTTGCTTGCCTACTCCCTCAGCGGTGACAATGGGCTTTCCGGCCGGAATCCTCGTCATGCGTCGCATCCTTCTGTTCTTACTGCTGTTCGTTAGTGTCCCGCTCCACGCCGCCACGCTTATGGTGCTGGGCGACAGTCTGAGCGCCGGCTATGGCCTGGAACCCGGGCAGGGCTGGGTCGACCTGCTGGCGCAGCGCCTGCAGCAGGACCGGCCAGCCTACTCCGTAGTCAATGCCAGCATCAGTGGCGAAACCAGTGCCGGCGGCCTGGCCCGACTTGACGCCAGCCTGAATCAGGCCCGCCCCACCCTGCTGCTGCTCGAACTGGGCGCCAACGACGGATTGCGCGGCCTGTCGCTCAAGGCCCTGCGCCAAAATCTCGACCAGATCGTCACCCGGGCACAGAAGCACGGCGCAAGAGTGGTGCTAATCGGCATGCGCCTGCCTCCCAACTATGGCAAACAGTACACTGAAGCGTTCCATCAGACCTACGTCGATCTGGCGGCACGGCGGCATCTGCCTCTGGTGCCCTTCCTGCTTGAAGGCGTGGCCCTCGACCCCGGATTGATGCAGGCCGATCAGATGCATCCGACAGCCAAGGCCCAGCCGGCCTTGCTCGATACAGTGTGGCACACCTTGGCCCCGCTGTTGGTCTCGAAATAAACGACAATGACCCATGCCCAGCGATAGCCAGAGTTCCCCTCTACGTCCGCGCAGCCTGTCTGCGCTGAAAGGCCTGTGGCCATTCCTGCGGCCCTACCGTGCACGAATCGTGCTGGCGTTCATTCTGCTCTGCCTGGGGTCGGCCACCATTCTGCTGGTACCGCTGGCGTTTCGGGATCTGATCGACTTTGGTTTCGGACACCGGGCCCAGGCTGGAACGGGGCTGCTCGGCAATCTGAGCCTGAACGGCCATTTCATGGCCCTCTTTGGGCTGGCCGTCTTCTGGGCGATGTCCATTGCGGCCCGCTATTACACGGTGCAGTGGGTCGGTGAGCGCACCACGGCCGACCTGCGTAGCGCAATCTATACGCGGGTCTTGTCACAGTCACCGCAATTCTTCGAAACCTTGCAGACAGGAGAAGTGCTGTCCCGGCTGACTGGCGACACGACCCTGATCCAGACCGTGGTCGGCAGTTCCATTTCGATGGGGCTGCGCAGCCTGTTCCAGTTCATCGGCGGCATGATTATGCTCGCTGTCACCAGCCCGTATCTGTTCTCCCTGAACCTGGGCCTGATGGTCCTGCTGACGCTGCCCATCCTCGCCATCGGACGTAAGGTGAAGAAGCTGTCGCGGGAATCCCAGGACCGGATCGCCGACGCCTCGGCCCTGGCCGGCGAAATCCTCAACGCCATGCCCACGGTACAGGCCTATACCCAGGAGCGACAGGAGGCCGGTCGATTCACCGAACGCACGGAATTGAGTTTTGTCACCGCCATCAAACGCACACGTGTCCGGGCGGTACTCACTGCGTTGATCATCACTGCCGTGATGGGAACCATCATCTTCGTGCTCTGGATCGGTGCCCGACAGGTGGCCGATGGCATCATGACCGGAGGGCAACTGGCCTCCTTCGTCATTTACGCGGCGCTGGTCGCAGGTGGCGTCGGGACCATGTCTGAAGTCTGGGGCGATGTGATGCGCGCGGCCGGGGCGACCGAGCGGCTGCTGGAACTGCTGCACACGGAATCGGCCATCCGCGAAGCCCCCATGCCTGAAGCGCCAGTTCAACCGAAGCATGCGACTATCCGCTTCGAACATGTCACCTTCAACTACCCTTCCCGTCCTCAAACCCGCGCACTGGATGACATCAGCCTGGATATCGCCCCGGGCGAGAGCGTTGCGCTGGTCGGCCCTTCCGGGGCGGGAAAGACCAGCCTGTTCCAGCTCCTGCTGCGTTATTTCGACGTGACCGATGGCAGCATCCGGATCAACGGCCAGGACATCCGGCAGTTGAGCCTACACGACCTGCGCAAGGGCATTGCCATCGTGCCGCAGGACCCGGTGATATTTTCCGCCAATGCCCTGGAGAACATCCGTTACGGCCGGGCCACGGCGAGCGACGACGAAGTGCTGCAGGCGGCACGGGCCGCTCTGGTCGATGAGTTCATCGATCGCCTGCCCGAGGGCTATCAGACCTTCCTCGGGGAACGCGGCACACGTCTATCCGGTGGCCAACGCCAGCGGATCGCGATTGCCCGCGCCATCCTGAAAGGCGCCCCGCTGCTGCTGCTCGACGAAGCGACCAGTGCGCTCGATGCCGAATCTGAAATCCTGGTCCAGAAAGGGCTCAACGCGGCCATGGAAGGACGCACGACGCTGGTGATCGCGCATCGGCTGGCCACCGTGCAGAAGGTCGACCGGATTATCGTGATGGATCAGGGACGGATTGTGGAGACCGGCACGCCGGAGGATCTTCGCAATCAGGGCGGACTCTACGCGAGGCTGGCGGCACTGCAACTCAACCAATAGCCGTGTTGTTTATGCCGGAACACGAACGCGGAACGGCATCTGGTGCTACTGGCTCGCTTATAATCCGCGCCTAAACCGCGAGAACAGCATGCAAGACAAGTTAAACCAGCTAGGCGAGCTGGCAGGAATCCTGCCCGACTATTACGACATTTGGGGAAAACGTCACGAGGCCACGGAGGCAACGAAGCGTGCCCTGCTGACGGCGATGGGCGCTCTCGATGGAAACACCCCGGATATCGATGGCGCGATCTTGCAGATCGAAAAAGCCATCTGGACCGAATGCCTGCCGCCAGTCCACGTCTGCCTGATTGATCAGCCCATTGAAGTCATCTGTCGTTTGTCCGAATCGGCATGCAGCCAACCCTGTTACTGGCGGATTACCCTGGAAAATGGTGATACGTTCGAGGGGACGTTCAATCCTGCAGAGCTGGAGCAAACCGGCAGTCATTCTGATGACAAGGAACAACTGGTCGCCGTTTCGCTCGCCTTGCCGGTACTCAGGGTGATCGGCTATCACACGCTGGAGATCGGCTGCTCGGGCACCCCGCTGGCCCATTGCGCGCTCATCGTCTGCCCGCCGGTCGCCTATTTTCCGCCGGCATTCGCCGATGGCAATCGCCTATGGGGTCTGTCTATCCAGCTTTACGGCCTGAGAACCCGCAATAACTGGGGTCTGGGGGATTTTGCAGACCTGCTGCCCGCACTGGACTGGGCAGCCGAATCCGGCGCGAGCCTGATCGGCCTCAACCCGTTGCACGCCCTCTTCCCGCATAACCCCCAACATTGCAGCCCATACAGCCCGTCCAGCCGGCAGTTCATCAATGTGCTGCATATCGATGTCGAAACAGTGCCGGAATTCGCTGAATGCAAGGAAGCGCAGAAGCATGTTTCTGCACCGGCATTCCAATCAAGATTGGCCGAGCTTAGAACAACTGACCTTGTTGATTACAAAGCCGTAGCGGAGGCCAAATTCAGTGTGCTTGAACTACTTTATACGCATTTCCGCGAACAGCACCTGAAGCAGAAAACGGTACATGCAGAGGCGTTCCTTGAGTTCCAAAAACAGGCTGGCGAAGACCTGCGTCTTTTCGCGCTTTACCATGCGCTGCAGGACTATTTTTACGCCAAGGACAACGCACTCTGGGGCTGGCCGGTTTGGCCGCAAGCCTATCAATCCCACGCCAGCGCGGCCGTGGAGGCCTTTGCTCAAGACCACGCCGAACGCGTCGAATGGCATCTCTGGCTGCAATGGCAGGCTGACGAACAATTGAAGGCCGCTTGCCACCATGCGGCTGAACGCGGCCTCGGTATTGGCCTCTACCAGGATCTCGCCGTGGGTGTGGACAAGGGCGGCGCGGAAACCTGGATCCATCAGGACCTCTATGCACTGGATTGCCGGATCGGTTGCCCACCGGACGATTTCAACCTGCTTGGCCAGGATTGGGGCTTGCCGCCCTGGATTCCGAACAAGCTCAGGGCCGCCGCCTACCGCCCCTATATCGCCATGCTGCGCGCCAACATGAAATATGCCGGCTCCTTGCGTATCGATCATGTCATGGGCCTGATGCGGCTGTACTGGATTCCGCCCGGCATGAAAGGTGATGCCGGCGCCTATCTCTCCTATCCCTTCCGTGACTTGCTGGCCATCATGGCGCTGGAAAGCCATCGAAACCAATGCGTTATCGTAGGCGAAGACTTGGGCACAGTGCCTGACGAAGTCCGCCATGCCCTGCATGATCTCGGTGTGCTGACCTATCGGCTGTTCTACTTCGAACGCCAGCAGGACGGCCATTTCATGCCGCCCGCCTGGTACCCCGAGCAGGCGCTGGTGGCGGCTTCAACGCATGATCTCCCTACTCTGGCTGGCTACTGGAAAGGTCGCGACATTGAAGTCCGCACCGCACTGAATCAATTTCCCAATGATGACGTGCGCACCAACCAGATTGCAGGGCGACGCGAAGACAAGGCCAGGCTGCTGGCCGATCTGGCCCGCGAAGGCTTGCTGCCCGAAGGCATTTCCACCAACCCTGACGATATCCCGGAATTGACACCTGCCCTGCTGCGTGCTGTTCTGCATTACATCGCCCGCACGCCGTCCAGGATCGCCCTGGTCCAGGCTGAAGACATGCTGGGTCAGGAGGAACAGGCCAACTTGCCCGGCACGGTGAACGAGCATCCCAACTGGCGGCGCAAACTGTCACTTGAACTGGAAAAGTGGCAAGGCAACGAGAATTGCCAGGCCACCGGTGCAGCGATGGCTTTGGAACGTGAACTCAGTTAGGACATCTTTACCGAAACGGCTCGGAATAACCGAGCCGATCGCTCGGTTACGGTAAAATCCATCCTATCTTCAGCCCGATGAAAACTCATGGCGGTTAACGTTCGTCGCCCTCCCCCTTCAACGAAAAAGCGCAAGCCTCTCGCGCCCAAGGTCGCCCGACTTCTGCGCGAAGCCTGGTGGATAGCGGCCGTCGGTCTGGCACTCTTTCTGGCCATGGTGCTGGGCAGCTACACGCCGACCGATCCTGGCTGGTCACATACCGGGACCAGCGACATAATCAAAAACACGGGCGGCGTGTTTGGCGCCTGGCTTGCAGACTTGCTGCTCTATTTATTTGGCGCCTCGGCCTGGTGGTGGGTGGCGCTGTCCATTTTCCTGGTCTGGTGGGGCTACCGCCGAATCGGCGACCCGGAGCCGGAGCATAGCCATGGGCTGCTGGTCACGCTGGGCGGATTCCTGGTCATGCTGCTGGCCAGTTGCGGACTCGAATCTCTGCGTCTGCACTCCCTTGCCATCGCCCTGCCCCAGGACCATGGTGGTGTCCTCGGTGCCGGCATTGCCACCTTGGGGCACTCCTTACTGGGTTTCGACGGCAGTACAGTCACTTTGCTGCTGCTGTGGGGTATCGGTTTCAGCCTGTTCACCAGCCTGTCCTGGATCACCATCGCGGAATGGCTAGGTGGGGCTCTGGAAACAAGCTATTTCTTGACCATCAACTACTGGCAGGCCCGCCAGGACCGCAAGGCCGGGCTCCAGGCCAGTACGGTTCGGGAAGAGGCGCTGGACAAGGAACGCAAGCGCCGGGAAAAAGTGGCCCCGATCCATATCGAACCCCCGCCGCCTGACATTCCGAAATCGAAACGTGCAGAGCAGGAGCGGCAAGCCTTCCTGTTCAGAGATACGCCCAATACCCAGCTCCCGCCACTGCATTTGCTGGATGAGGCTACCGACCAGGTCGCCAAGATCGATGAGGCCGGGCTGGAAGCGACGTCTCGCCTGATCGAGCGCAAGCTGCTTGAATTCGGGGTCGAGGTGAAGGTGCTGGCCGCTTATCCCGGGCCGGTCGTCACCCGCTATGAAATCGAACCCGCTTCCGGTGTGAAGGGCGTTCAGGTCACCAACCTGGCCAAGGATCTGGCCCGCTCGCTTTCTGTGGTCAGCATCCGGGTAGTGGAAACCATTCCGGGCAAGAACTGCATGGCGCTGGAAATCCCCAACAGTCAGCGCCAGATGGTAAGGCTGTCGGAGATCCTTGGCGCCAAGGTCTATGCCGAGATGAGTTCCCCGCTGACCATGGCTCTGGGCAAGGACATCAGCGGCAACCCCGTGGTGGCCGACCTGGGCAAGATGCCGCACGTGCTGGTCGCCGGCACCACCGGATCGGGCAAGTCGGTGGCGATCAACGCCATGATCCTGTCGCTGGTCTACAAATCGTCGCCGCAGGATGTCCGGATGATTCTGGTCGACCCGAAGATGCTGGAACTGTCGACTTACGAAGGCATCCCGCACCTGCTGGCCCCAGTGGTTACCGACATGCGCCTGGCCGGCACCGCGCTGAACTGGTGCGTGGCCGAAATGGACAAGCGCTACAAGCTGATGTCGGCCACCGGCGTACGCAACATCGCCGGGTTCAACCAGAAGCTCAAGGAAGCCGAAAAGGCGGGCACCCCGCTGACCAATCCATTCAGCATCACCCCGGAAAACCCGGAACGACTGGAACACCTGCCCTTCATCGTGGTCATTATCGACGAGCTGGCCGACCTGATGATGGTGACCGGCAAGAAGGTCGAGGAACTCATCGCCCGCCTGGCCCAGAAGGCCCGTGCGTCCGGCATCCACCTGATACTCGCCACTCAGCGGCCGTCAGTCGATGTCATCACCGGCTTGATCAAGGCCAACATTCCGACCCGGGTCGCCTTCCAGGTCTCCAGCCGGATCGACTCGCGCACCATCCTCGATCAGCAGGGCGCCGAATCGCTGCTCGGCCAGGGCGACATGCTCTATCTGCCCCCCGGGCACGGCGTACCGACCCGGATCCACGGCGCCTTCGTCTCGGATGACGAAGTCCACCGGGTCACCGCCTGGCTCAAGGAACTGGGTCCGCCCAACTATGAAGAAAGCGTCCTCGCGGCCCCTGATGAAGGCAACGGCGAAGCGAGCGAGGGAACCGAAGCCGAGGCGGACCCTCTATATGACGAAGCCGTCGCCATCGTGCTCAAGACCCGCCGAGCTTCGATCTCGGCCGTCCAGCGGCACCTGCGCATCGGCTACAACCGTGCCGCCCGGCTGATCGAAGCCATGGAGCAGGCCGGCCTGGTATCACCCATGCAAAGCAATGGAAACCGTGAAGTCATCGCCCAGAACAATGAGTAAAACCTTTTCTGCCACCCTGGTCGCACTGACCCTCGCCTTGCCTTCATGTGCCATGGCTGACGCCATCCAGCGGCTACATGACTTTGCGAAACAGACCAAAACGCTCCAAGGCACCTTCAACCAGGTCGTTTACGATCGCAAAAACCAGAAGACCCAGGATGCCAGTGGTGAGTTCTACTTTTCCCGGCCCGGCAAATTCCGCTGGGTGTACAGCAAACCCTACGAACAACTGATCGTCGGCGATGGCAAAAAGGTCTGGATATATGACGCCGACCTGGCCCAGGTCACCGAGAAAAAGATGGATCAGGCCATTGGCGAAAGCCCGGCCGCACTGCTCGCTGGGAGCAGCGAAATCGACAACTTTTTCAATTTGAAGGACATTGGCCAGAACAACGGTCTGGAATGGCTGGAAGCGACGCCCAAGGGCAAGGATGGAACGTTCGCCTGGGTGAGACTCGGCTTCAAGGGCAGCACGGTGCTATCCATGGAGCTTAAGGATAACTTTGGTCAGACTACCCTGTTGAAATTCAGTGCCTTAAAAGAGAATGATCAACTCAAACCCGAATTGTTCAGCTTTACCCCGCCCAAAGGGGCGGATGTTCTGAACGGGCTCTGAGCTCCGCCATATTGGCGCGGCTTAGTCACCCACTTACTTTGTCCGCCCATACACATCGTCAAACCGAACGATGTCGTCTTCGCCCAGATACTCCCCGCTTTGCACCTCAATCATTACCAGATTGAGGATGCCCGGGTTTTCAAGCCGGTGCTGATGACCGGCGGGGATATAAGTCGACTCATTGCTTTGCACCAGCATCACCCGTTCGCCATTGGTCACCCGTGCCGTACCACTGACTACGATCCAGTGCTCGCTGCGGTGGTGGTGCATTTGCAGTGACAGTGACGCGCCGGGCTTAACCTCGATGCGCTTGATCTTGTACCGGTCGGCTTCCTCCAGTACCGAATAGGTTCCCCAGGGACGGGCCACCGTCCGGTGCAATTTGTAGCTTTCATGCCCGCTGGCCTTCAATTGCCGAACGATCTCCTTGACCTGCTGGGTCTGGTCCCGGTGGCTCACCAACAAGGCGTCCGGCGTATCGATGATGACCAGATCATCCAGGCCCAGTGTGGCGACCAAACGATCTTCGCTTTGCACGTAACAGTTCCGGCTGCCGACTTGGATCACCTCGCCCTGGCTGCGGTTGCCCAACTCATCCGGTTCGATCAGATCGGCCAGCGCACGCCAGGAACCGACGTCCGTCCAGTCAAAGTTCGCCGGCACAACGGCCACGTTATCGGCCTTTTCCATCACGGCGTAATCGATCGAAATATCCGGCAGTCCGGCAAAGGTAGCCGCATCGATTTCGCAATAGGCTTCGGAACAGGCGGAGGCCGTCGCCGACCAGCACTGTTCGGCCGCGTGCAGCATCTCCGGTGCGTGGTGTTCAAACGCCGCGATGAGGTCGGAAACACGGAAACAGAACATGCCCGAGTTCCAGAAATGACCGCCTGCCGCGATCATTTCCAATGCCTTTTCTTCGGCCGGTTTCTCGATGAATCCGGATACACGGTAGCCCCGGCTGCCCTCGATGCCGGGGCCGGCCGCGATATAGCCGAACCCGGTTTCAGGGTGGGTTGGCGGAATCCCGAACGTCACCAGATACCCCGCCTTCGCCAGTGCTTCGGCCTCGATCGCGTCAGCCACGAACGCCGCCACATCCTGAATAAGGTGGTCTGCCGCCAGCACCAGCATGACGGCATCATTGCCATGCTCGGCTCGCAGCATCAGCGCGCCCATCAGTATTGCAGGTGCGGTATTGCGCCCGATCGGTTCCAGAAGGAAACGAAGTGGCAGCTCCCCTTTCGCCTCGCCTTGCCAGACATCCTTGCTCTGGAAGTAATAATCGCGATTGGTGATCGTCAGCACTTCACTAGCACCCAGACAGGACAAGGCACGGCGGTAGGTTTTGCCCAATAGCGTCTCGCCGTCAGACAGCTTCATGAACGGCTTGGGACGCCCTTCTCTCGAGACGGGCCATAGACGGGTTCCGGCGCCGCCGGACAGGATGACGGGTATCAGCATGGTGCTCTCAGGATGAAAGTCATAAATGGGAGGGGGCCAACCTTACGCGAACCCATTCGGGTTCATCGACTGCCAGCGCCAGGTATCCTCGCACATGGCCTCAATGCCGCGCGCAGCTCTCCAGCCTAGCAACTCTGCCGCCAATGAAGGATCGGCATAGCAGCAGGCGATATCGCCGCTGCGCGGGGGAGCAATCCGATAGGGCACTTCCCGACCGCTGGCGGTGGCAAAGGCCTTGGCCATGTCGAGCACGCTATAGCCCTGACCTGTTCCAAGATTGACGGTCAGGAGTCCTTCATGCGTATCCAGATAACGCAATGCCGCCACGTGGCCCAGGGCCAGGTCCACCACGTGGATATAGTCTCGAACGCCTGTGCCATCGGGTGTCGCATAGCCATCGCCAAATACATTCAAGTGTGACCGGCGCCCCACCGCCACCTGGGCGATATAAGGCATCAGGTTATTGGGGATGCCGTTCGGATCCTCTCCGATCAGTCCTGATTCGTGTGCGCCAACGGGATTGAAATAACGCAGCAGCCCGATTCGCCAGGCTGTGTCGGAGATATGCAGGTCACGCAAAATCTCCTCGATCATGTATTTGCTGCGACCATAGGGATTGGTGGTCGCACCCACCGGAAAATCCTCGCGAATCGGCACTGCATGAGGATCGCCGTAAACCGTTGCGGACGAGCTGAATACAATTCGCTTTACGCCCGCTTCGGCCATCGCCTCGCATATGGAAACCGTGCCGGCGACATTATTGTCGTAATAGAGCAGCGGCTTCTCGACCGACTCGCCGACCGCCTTGAGACCAGCAAAATGAACGACCGCCCCGATCCGGTGGCGGGAAAATATCTCCCTCAGTGCCACACTGTCGCGTATGTCTGCCTGATAAAAGTGCAGGGGCTGTCCGGCTATTTTTTCTACCCGGCGAATGGCTTCGATCTTGCTGTTTGACAAGTTGTCCACAACGATCGGCTCATAGCCCGCACGAATCAATTCGATACAGGTATGCGTGCCGATATAGCCAGCCCCGCCAGTTACCAGAAGTTGCATGACGTCCCACTCTTGAAAATTTATTGATCCGTTACTAGGGAGATGCTGAATTTATTCGGGTTTGTCGTTCACGCGTAGGCGGGAACCCGGCTAAATCAAGGCTCTGGATCCCCGCCTGCGCGGGGATGACGAATTAATCAGGGTTCACTAGGTTCGCCTTCATCGACACGGTAAATCACTCACCGGCCATATCTGGAAATGCCTAATCCCAGACGGCACTTCATCGCTACGCCGGTATCTTATCCCGCTCTTTTAACAATTGCGTGACTTGGCTGACACAGTCGTTGAGTGACTGGGTTGTATTGATGGCCAGTTCCGGTTTTTCCGGGGCTTCGTAAGGAGAGGTGATGCCGGTGAAATTCTTGACCTCACCTGCCCGGGCCTTCTTGTAGAGGCCTTTGACATCGCGTTCCTCGCACACTTCGAGCGGACAGTCGCAAAATATCTCGAGAAACTCGCCATGCCCCATCAGTCCGCGCACTTTCTGTCTATCCTCGCGAAAGGGAGAAATGAATGCAGTGAGTACGATGATGCCGGCTTCCATCAACAGCTTGGCCACTTCGCCAATGCGCCGGATGTTTTCTTTACGGTCCGCCTCGGTAAAACCCAGATCGCCACAAAGACCATGGCGGACATTGTCGCCATCAAGTACAAAAGTGCGACAGCCCATCTGGTGCAGATTCTCCTCCAACGCATGGGCCACCGTGGATTTGCCAGAGCCGGACAGCCCGGTAAACCAGATGACGCAACCGCGATGGCCATTCAGGATCTCGCGTCTGGAGCGGGTCACTGTAGCGTGATGCCAGACAACATTGGGACTTGAAAGCTGTTCAGTGTTCATGGGCTCGAATAGTTATCTGATGTGATTATTCTTGAGGCTGCCAAGCCACCAAGTTGAGCTACAAATCAAGCGTTTGCAACATACCATGCAATCGACTCGTCCAGCCCCTCATGAATACGGTGGCTAGGCTCGTAGCTCAGCAACGAACGAGCCTTGCCCACATCCGCGAGCGAATGCCTTACGTCGCCTTGCCGGAAATCCCGGTAATTCGGCTTGAACTCAGCAAGGTGCGGGTGACGGGGCAAAAGCAGCTCGCGGATATTCTCAAACAATTCATTCAAAGTTGTGCGCTCGCCGACCGCGACGTTGTATACCTGATCCAGCGCTTCGGGAGTTTCAGCCGTCGCGGCAAGCAGATTGGCCTGGACTGCATTGGCGATATAGCAAAAATCGCGACTGGTCTCGCCATCGCCGTTGATCCAGACGGGCTCGCCCTTGATCATCGCGGCCGTCCATTTCGGGACGACAGCCGCGTAGGCGCCATTTGGATCCTGCCGCGGCCCGAAGATGTTGAAATAGCGCAGGCCGATGGTCTTGAAGCCATATGAGCGCGCGAAAACTCGCGCATACAGTTCATTGACAAGTTTGGTGACCGCGTAAGGAGACAGCGGATTGCCGATTCGATCCTCGATCTTGGGCAGATCGGGATGGTCGCCATAGGTGGAACTGCTGGCGGCATAGACGAAGCGTTTGACCTGTGCATCGCGCGCCGCAACCAGCATGTTCAGGAATCCGTCAATATTCGATTCATTCGTGGTGATCGGGTCTTCGAGGGAACGTGGTACCGACCCCAGGGCGGCCTGATGCAGGACGTAATCGGCACCGGCACAGGCACTGCGGCAATCGTCAAGCTTGCGGATATCGCCTTCGATGAAGGTAAAGCGCGACCACTGCTCCGGCGTGACCAGAGCGCGTACCAGGTCGAAGTTATGCCGGTGACCCGTTGCAAAATTGTCCAGGCCAACGACACGC
Organism: Parasulfuritortus sp.; assembly: GCA_031291185.1. Lineage (GTDB taxonomy): Bacteria > Pseudomonadota > Gammaproteobacteria > Burkholderiales > Thiobacillaceae > Parasulfuritortus. Next base: position 15,252 of record JARLJM010000187.1, read on the forward strand.
TGGTCCAGGCGTAGCAGTGTTTCCAGCAGGTTGGAACCGATAAAGCCGGCGACCCCTGTCACCAGCCAGGTTCTCGGGGCACTTGAAAGTCGCGTGCAGAGTTCAGCGTAGGCAGTCATATTGCTCGCTTACAAACGCCACAAAGCGAAACCAGCCGCGCGAATCGCAGCCGGGTCATAGGCTGTTTTCACGTCAACAAACACAGCGCCAGCTCGCAGCTTCGATGTCAGGTCGGTCAAAGGGCGGGCCAGATAATCCGAGTGGGAGACCGCCGCGACGATGGCATCGACATCATTCGGCAATTGATCCCAGGATGTCAGCGTAATGCCGTATTCGTGTACCGCCTCGGCCGGCTCCGCGATAGGGTCATGCACCGATACCGCGCAACCATATTCCTGCAATTCGCGCACCAGGTCGGCCACTTTGGAATTACGCAGGTCAGGACAGTTTTCCTTGAAGGTCAAACCGAGGACGATGACCTTGGCGCCTTTCACCGAACTGCCATTACGAATCATGTTCTTGATGGTCTGCTGAGCGACATAGGCCGCCATGCCATCATTGATGCGACGCCCTGCCAGGATCACCTGGGGTTGGTAGCCCAGCATTTCAGCCTTGTGAGTCAGGTAGTACGGGTCGACACCAATGCAGTGCCCCCCGACCAAGCCCGGACGGAATGGCAGAAAATTCCATTTGGTCCCGGCCGCCCGCAGCACCTCCAGGGTATCGATGCCGATCTTGTCGAAAATGATGGCCAGCTCATTCATCAAGGCGATGTTGAGATCGCGTTGGGTGTTCTCGATTACCTTCGCGGCCTCGGCCACTTTGATCGAACTGGCGCGATGCACCCCAGCGGTGATGACGGATTCGTACAGATCCCCTACTGTTTTCAGGGTCACCTCGTCGTCTCCTGACACAACCTTGACGATCTTGGTGATGGTGCGTTCCTTGTCCCCTGGATTGACCCGTTCAGGCGAGTAACCCACATGAAAGTCCTGCATCCATTTCATGCCGGAGTACTGCTCCAGCAAAGGGATACAGACTTCTTCCGTCGCACCTGGATAAACAGTGGATTCGTAAACGACGATGGCCCCTTTTTTCATGAATTTGCCTACGGTCGTGGATGATCCAACCAGGGGCGAGAAATCGGGGATATGCGCCTCATCCACCGGGGTCGGCACGGCGACGATGATCACATCGGCCTTTGCAATGGTGGAAGGATCGGTACTTACTGTTAGCCGAGTGGCCGCTTTCAGTGCTTCAGTACTGACTTCCCCGGTCGGATCGCAATAATTCTTGTAATTGGCGATCTTCGATTCAGACAGATCAAAACCGATGGTCTCGAACTTCTTGCCGAACTCAACTGCAAGCGGCAGACCCACGTAACCCAGACCGACAATGCCCACAACCGGGGAAACCGTATTGCCCAAACTCATAATCACACTCCCAATAAGCTATTTACTCGATCATTTTCGTGAAACGGACATTCCACCCCTGTCGCGACAGTCTTTACTGTCGAAGACAGTTACGATTTTTTAAGATGGTGCAATAAGCTATACCACTGCAAACCCAACGCTTCATGGCAGGCAAAATAACTGTTCTCCATCCCAGAGGCACTAGGCAATAGGCTGCCTAGTTCAAATTTCCCACTATGATAGCCCGTTCCTGCAGGTACAACCACCATACCCAGTCGTTCGAATTCCGGTATCGCCCGGGCAAGGTGCCATGCATGGCTAACCAAGTAGATGCGCTTTATTCCGGCATGTTTGAGGATGGGAACCGAGTACTGCGCATTTTCCAGCGTGGTCCTGGATTGTTCTTCGGTCCATCGAACCTTGACGCCGAATTCGTGCTCAAGGGTCGCTGCCATGAGGCTTGCCTCTGTCGCTCCGTAACCTCTTGTTGACCCCCCTGTAACCAGAATCGGTTTATGTAATCGCCGGGCCAGCCAGGCGCCATACCGAACCCGTTCCAGAGTCATCCATTTCAGGGAATCGCTTCCATACTCGGCCGCATCAGGCACGCTCCCCCCTGCCAGAATGACGATGGCATCTGCCTCTTTGCCTGTTAAGACACGGGGGGCGGGCATCAAGGAGTCCAATAGATAACCGCTAACCAAAGGCGTGGACAGTAGCCACAAAATCCCTAAAGAAAAACCAAGCAATAATTTCCCAAAGCGATTTCCTCTGTTTAACAGCAAATATCCGATAACTGCGAGAAACAACAAGCCAAGGGGAGGAAGAAAAAAAGCAGCAACAAGATTGCCGAGTAGAAAGGCCAGCGTCATTGTGTTCAGGGGCGTCCCTGTAAGTAAATCGAAAATCGACTATCCAGCCGAAGCATCGTGATTTTGGTACAGCAATTCACTTAATCGCGTCGAAAAACGGTAGCATAAAACGTAAGCAATTAAATGATTTGAAAATCAGACAACTCTGTTCATTTCAGGTTCCAACATGACTCGTCCACTCAAAGTACTAGGCTTGGCATTTATTATCCTGATTGCAGGATTTTCAGGCATTTATTGGGTTTATACGTCAATTGGGCGCAGCCCTGGAGAACTCATGGACTATGCTGAAAAGCGCCTTCAGGGTCATCCAAGGCTTGAAATAGTTGCTTTGCCGGTATTTGCCAGACTTCGACTCGTGCTCGATGCCCCCGCGCAGAAAGAAAAGCAGAAGATACCCTTCATCGTTCCGCAACCACCCAAGCCGTATGGTCCTTCCCTAGAGCAAACACCCGCGGATGCATATGGGCACATACTGAAAGTTGGCCCAAGTGAAGCCATTAAAAGCATCAGCCTGGCCGCACGCGTTGCCCACGATGGAGACACCATTGAAATCCAGGCCGGTGAGTATCATGCGGACGTCGCATCCTGGTCTCAAAAAAACCTGACCATCCGAGGTGTTGGGGGTAATGCCCGTATTTTCGCAGATGGGCAAAATGCTGAGGGCAAGGCAATCTGGGTCATCCGTGATGGCACATTCGACATCGAAAATATTGACTTCATCGGTGCCCGTGTATCAGACCATAACGGCGCAGGAATCCGCTTCGAGAAAGGCAATTTGCGCATACGAAACTGTCTGTTCTATGGCAACGAAGATGGCCTGTTGGCCACCGGAGGGAATGCCGAACTCACCATAGAAAACAGCGAATTTGCGTACAACGGTTATGGCGACGGCCAAAGCCACAACTTGTACGTTGGAAGAGTCCGTTCACTGAAGGTGACAGGCAGCTACTTTCATCACGCCAATGTCGGGCACCTGCTGAAAAGCCGTGCCGCATACAACTACATCGCCTATAACCGACTAACCGACGAAGATGGGGGACGGGCCAGCTACGAGTTGGAATTTCCAAATGGCGGCGTAGCCTATGTCATTGGCAACATCATTCAACAGGGCAGTGAAACCGAGAACTCGACCCTGATTTCATATGGCGCGGAACAGTACCCCTGGCCCCAAAACAAACTTTACCTGGCGAGCAATACGCTAGTGAACGACCTCCCCTACGGGGGGACATTCCTGCGCGTTGCTCCAGGCGCACAGAGTGTTGTTTCAGTAA
>JARLJM010000034.1 GCA_031291185.1 Parasulfuritortus sp.
ACATCCGGGCAGTATAAAGGTCTCTATAATTAAATTGCGGCTGGCAACGTTGCCGGCATGTGTCCTTCAATGCAGGGATATCTTAATGTGGCGAGTCGTTTACGAAAATGCTCCCAAGGGTGGTCGACACCTCGGTCCGGGACCTTGGCACAGCTTCGAGGATGAAGCCGAGGTTTGGCTCGACTATCTGCGTCCTTACTATCCAATGGCCCATCTCCAAACCTGGAAAGAGGCCTATCCCAACGCTCAACTGCAGAAGGTGTAACGCATGGCCGTATTGCGTCCGCAGTAGCAATAAACCAGGAATTCATGCGCCTGCCGCCAAAATTCTCAAAACTCAGGAACGATGCCATGTTCCTGGTAGATGGCTTCCTGCGCCAGCTTGAATTCATGCAGTGTGAATTCGTAACCATTGGCCTTCAGGAAGGCCCAGTTGGCGGCCTCATCGTCGTTATGGTTGACCTGCTGACGAAAGTCGGGGTCATTGCGCATGCGGGTGATGTAGGTTTTGGCGGATTCGACAGACATAACAACTCCTTTAATCAAGTCAGGATGAAATTCGTTCCAACAACCGGACGCGGAGCCCTGCACCGAGCATGCCGATGGCCGTCACCAGCGCCAGCAATACAAGAATCAAAGCCGATGCTTCGCGGTATTCGAACTGGTCCAGGGCGACGACGATTTCCTGGCCGATGCCGCCGCAGCCCACCATGCCCAGGGTGGTAGCGGCACGCACGTTGTGCTCCCATCGGTACAGGGTCACGTCCATGAGACGCGGCATGATTTGCGGCCAGACGCTGAAGCGGAGCACGCCCAGTTCAGATACCCCGTGGCTGCGTAGCGCATTGCCGGGCGCCGGATCCATATGCTCCAGAATTTCGGCGTAGAACTTGCCCAGCATGCCGGTGGAATGGAAGGCCAGGGCGAAGATGCCGGGCAAGGGACCGAAGCCTACGGCGGCCACGAACAGCACACCCCAGATCAGGCCTGGGATGGAACGCAGCGTATTCAACAACAGCAGCGCTGGGTGTCTGAGCCAGGCAGGCCCGCTACCGCGTGCCGCAAGTGCGCCCAGCGGGATGGCCGTCAGGCCGCCGAGCACGGTGCCGACGACGCTCATGGCCAGGGTATCCAGCAAGGGCTTGCCCCAACTCCGCCAGCGAGCGAAGTCAGGGGGAACGGCGTCGCCGAACAGGGTCAGGATAGTCGGCAAGGCATCGCGGTAACGCTTGGGATCGAGTGCGTCGGAGTAGACGAACGCGGCCAGGATGACCGCCGCCGCCAGGACGGCGGTGGCACCACTGCGCCGGGCGCGGCGGTGCCCATCCGCCAGGATGGCGTCGATTGTGACGGCTTCCGCGTACATGGCCGATTACTCCTTCTGCAGATCCTTGTCCTCGGACTTCCGGTCCTTCAGGAGGTCCATGGATTCGGGGTGGGTGTCGGCGATGGCTTTCATCCAGCTGCGTACCAGGTTCACGTCGCTATCCTTGGCCGGGACGAAGGCCTCGGCCCGGAACACGTTGAGGGCGGCGGGGTCTTTGACCTCCAGGAAGGCCTTGCGGATTTCCTCTTTGAATTTCGGGTCCAGGCCGCTGCCGAAGGTCCACATGTACTCAGGAATGGCAGGCGATTCCTCCAGCACGCGCACGCTCTTGGGATCGAGCTTGCCTTCCTTGAGCAGGCGGTTGTAGATGGGCATCGAGAGACCGCCTGCGTCCAGCTTGTGGCCGGCCACCGCGAAGGCGACGCGGTCGTGGGCCCCCAGCACGCGCAAGGTGTAATCCCGGTCGGACACCAAACCGGCCTTGACTAGCATGTAGCGCGGCACCCAGGTGCCGGAGGTGGAAGCCGGGTCGCCGAAACCGATCTCCTTGCCCTTCAGGTCAGCCAGGGTCTTGGCCGGGCTGTCCGCCGGGACGATGATGACGGCCTGGAAGGTGGGTCCGACGCCGGCATGGGTAGGCCGGGCAAAAACTTCCATGGGTGCGTACTTGCTCTGCATGATGTAGGAGGATGGGCCCAGGTAGGCGATATTCAGGCGGCCGAAGCGCAGCGCGGCACTGGTGGCGGCGTAGTTGCTGCCCACCACCATCTCGACCGGCATGCCAAGACGCTTTTCCAGGTAGACCCGCAATGGCTCGTTCAGGCGCAGCACCGTGGTGGCGGACTCGCCGGGCAGCAGGCCGACGACCAGTTTGGAAGGGCGTTCTTCGGCAAAGGCGCCGCCGGTCAGCAGGCAGGCCAGCAGGCAGGCCAGCAGACTGAAAAGGCTAAGGTAACGGATGAATAAACCAGGCATGACGTACTCCTTCGATTAAGGGCGGATGCGGAAAGATATCGCCTGTATTGCTTCGCAAGGTCCGTGCCATGGCCCGGTAAATAAATTCAACTCATTGATTCCGTATTTGTTTTTACGCGCTATAACGGTTTCATCGGAGCGCACTACCTTGTATGGCGAGAAAAATTGCACGCGGATGTACAGTCAATTCGGCTCTCGAACATTCGCGTACATTCCGGTGGTCATCTAAGTCGACTACATCGAGAAAATGCGTTCCTGGGCCTCTGTATCGAACTCACAGGCCGGGCCGTCGTAGGCCACTTCGCCGTTCACTAGGCCGATCACCTTGTCGGACAGCGCCAGCGCGGTTTCGATCTGATGCATGACCAGAACCACGGTCATGCCGTTGCGCGCGACCTGTTCGCGCAGCATGTCGCCGATCTGGCCCACCAGCGCCGGGTCGACGGAGGCGAAGGGTTCGTCGCCCAGCAGTAGGCTGGGCTTGCGCACCAGGGCGCGCGCCACGCCTACCCGCTGGCGCTCACCACCGGACAACCGGTCGGCGCGGGCCGTGGCGCGGTGCAGCAAGCCTACTTCGTTCAGCGCGACCGCCGCCTGACTACGCATGTCGTTGGACCAGGGCAGCGGCGAGAGCGGGTGCCGTCGATCGGCCAGACCCAGCAACACGTTGTCGATGGCGGGCAGCCGATCGATGAGGGCGTGCTCCTGAAACACGGTTGCAGTGCGCCGCCGGTATTCGCGCAGCGAGACCGGGCAGGTCATCGCAGCCATGCCAGCGACGCTCACCTGGCCCGAAACGGGTCGGATCAGGCCGTTTAGCACACCCAGCAGCGTGCTCTTGCCGACACCGGAACGTCCCACCACGGCCGTGATGGAGGCAGACGGTATTTCTGCGGACAGGTGGTGCAACACTTCGTTCTGTCCGCGCCGGACCGTGACATTTTCCAGTCGGATCATGGTTTTTCTCCCAATGATTGTCCTGTGTTCGACTCGTAGGTGCGGAACGCCTCCACCAGACGGTCGAGCACCTGGGCCGCAGAGGCGAACATGGCCTTGAACAGCGGGTCATCCACCTTGAGCGCGTCCTGCCGCAGATGCTCGGCGGCATCATTCAGATGACCGGCCATCTTGTTTACGTGGTGCAAGGGTTCGCAGTTCGCGTCGGTGGCGCAAGACATGTCAGGCATACTTTTCGACCTGGTATTCCGGATTGCCGGTCACCTGGCCCAGCGCCTTGCGCAGCCACAGGGGTGGTTTGCTCTTCATCATGTTTTGCATGTAGGTGATGACCTCGTCGATATCGCGGCCTTCTTCCATCTTCACCGGGAAGATGCGGCTGTCGCGCATGCGCACGGCGGCCAGGTCGGACAGGCCCTTGGTGAACACCACCTGGCAACCTTGACAGGCATCCAGGCGTGGCGTCAGTCGGTCGCCTTCGGGGCCGGTGTTGTCGGTCTCGTTCATCCAGCAATCGGTGGCGCCGCCCTGGCCTCCGCCTTTGCCTTTGGACTTGCCCGCACTACCGCCGGTGAAGCGCACGGCATCGAGGAACTCGGCGCTGTCGTAACCGATGTCGTAGATCACGATTTGCTGGGCCAGGGTGAAGGCCACGTCGACGCGAGTGAGGCTGTTGGTGGTGAGGGCGATCTTGATGTGTCCGATTTCGGGCATGGCGTTCTCCTTGGGTGTCAGGTCATGGGCAGGCCCACCACCATGACCTCGCGTCCGAAACGTGAACGGAAGGTGTCCGGCAGTGCGGTGGCGAACTCGGGCCGGGTTTGCCAGCGGGCCAGTTCGGCCTCGGGCATTTCGGCATTCTTCAGTGCCTCCACCGGAACGATGTGCAGCCGGTCGTGGACGCTGACGAAAAAATCGATGGGATAACGCACGGGGTCGGCATACAGCGGGCCGATCTCGAAACGAATCGTGCCGTCGTTCAACGTGAAGCGCGGGTTGTCGCAGTCCAGGCGTTGATGACGGTTGAAATAATGGCGCTGATGGAACTGGTAGAGCACCCGATCCTGGTCGGCGAACTTGCGGATTTCGACCACGATGTCGGTGAAATACTGCATGAGAAGGGCCTCGACGTAGGCCTCGCTATAAGGTTGGCGCGGCGCATCCAGCCAGACATGGACGAAAGACTCCAGCAAGGACAATCCCGCCGGCGTGATGTTGAGTGACAAGGCGCATTGTTTGAACGTGCAGGAGGTCCGGATCAGGCCTTCGCTCATTTCCAGATGCCCCTTGGCATGGCTGACGGCGATGCGGAATACCCGCAGGATGCGATAGACCTCGGCCACCAACTTGTCGGTCGTGGTGACGCGTGGCAGGGCCAGGTAGCGTTCCCAGGAAGTCTTGCCCTCCATGAGATCATCGTCGCTACGCAACAGGGCGTCTTCCAGCAGCGAGGCCGAGACCAGCACGCCCAGCACATCGGGCAGATCCGTCGCGCTGTCTTTATCAAGAAAGACCAATTTCTTCCGCTTTGTATAAAGCTCGATCTGCCGGTATTCGGGCAGTCGCCAGCGGTAGCCGAAATGACGGCGGCTATCGTCGATGATGTCGTTCAGGTGCGGCGTGTTCATATCGAGCCATACTCCCAGGCAAGGAAAAAGGTGGCGGAGTCTTGCGTCAGAGGGGACAAGGCTCCGCCCACGTGGGGTTACCACGTGTTGAGGATCCATTCCTTGTCCTTGGTGTATTCCATGTGCGCGAACAGGGTGTTGGCGATGTTCTCGGCCAACTCCATGGCGCCTTGGTAACCCATGGTCGGTTTGCGGTAGAGACCTGCCCGGTCGAACGTCGGGAAGCCCACCCGCACCATCGGAATGTTGTTGTAGATGGCGATGTAACGGCCCTTGGAATGGCCCATGATCAAGTCCACTTTCAGCTCGCCCTTGGTGATGCGGCTTTCCAGTTCCCACAGGTCGGCGTTGTGAACCACTTCCATGTCGAAGTGCACCTTGTCCTGCAGGGCCTTGATGCGCGGATCCTTCTTGTATTTGCTGCCCTGGTCGTCGCCGATCAGCAGCAACACCGGTTCCAGTTCCACTTCCAGGCAGAACTCGGCCAGGCCGATGACCAGGTCGGGATGGCCGTAGATGGCGACCTTCTTGTTGGCGAAGAACATGTGCGCCAGATCGGCCAGCGCATCGAGAGCGATGCCGCGTTCGCGCACCAGCGATTCGGGGATCGGCTTGCCGGTGACTTCACTGATCTTGCGCAGCAGGGCGTCGGTGTTGGCGATGCCGTAGGGCGTGCTCATCAGGTGGTTGGGTACCTCGAATGTCTTCTCCAGCCAAGCGCCGGTGGTGCCGCCCTCGTAACGAGCCAGAGCGAATGTAGCCAGCGCGTTGGCACTGTCCATGATGTCTTCCACCGTGGTCTGGCCCTGCACCTCGACCGCCTTGTCCGGCATCATCGGCGAGTCGAAGTTCTCGGTATCCATGAAGATCTTGGCATCGACGCCCATTTCCTTCATGTAACGCTTGAGCAGGATCACGTCGCCCGGGTTGACCCAGCCGGGGAAGATGTTGAGCTTGCCATTAGGCTGGGTCTTTTCCTTGGCGATGGTCTTGAACATGGACAGCACGCACTCGCTGTAGCCGGTCACCTGGCTGCCCTTGAAGCTGGGCGTGTGAACTGGCGCCAGATAGAGCTCGCGCTCAGGGAACTCGGCCTTCAGCGCCTTTTGACAGGACCTGATGGTGCCTTCGATATCGTCGCCGATCACTTCGGTAGAACAGGTGGTGATGATGGGGATGACCCGCAGCTCGGGGTAACGCTTGGCCAGCACCATGACGCCTTCTTCCACCCGCCGGACGCCGCCGAACACGGCGGATTCCTCATGCAGAGAGGTCGAGGCGATGTCGAAGTTTTCCTTGAAGTGCTGGGCGAACAGCAGGCGCACGAACATGCTGCAGCCCTGGCCGCCGTGGACCAGCGGGATGCAATCGGTAACGCCGATGCCGGCATACTGGGCGCCAGCCGGCTGGCAGTCGTACATGGGGTTGATCACACCGCCCCGCGCCTTGGCCGATACCTTGACCTCGGGGGAGGGATTCACCAACGTTTCGCAATCGGACATGATTGTTTCCTTTTCTCGTCATCGAGCCTCAACGCGCCGGCGACAGGCCGGCGAGCCAGGGACTCAGTACAGGTGATGTTTGAGTTCCCGGTTGTGGGACTGGGTGATGGCGATATCCACCAGGCGTTCCTTGAGGCCGTCGAGCAACTGGCGGATTTCCTCATCGCCGGCTTCACGCAGCCAGGGAAAACGCTCGCGGAAGTCTTCCACCATCGACTTGGCCTCGGCGAACTGCAGGCGGTCGTTGGGCGATTCCAGAACCGGCTCGCGCCCGGTCAGCATGTCGCCGGCCTTGGCCAGCACGCCGTCAATGTTTTCCTGACGGTCCCAGGAGCGCGAGGAGAAATGCCACAGGCAACGTTCCTGGACATAGCCGTAGAGATCGTCGACCTTGTCGGTAAGGGCTTCGGCAGTCATTACGCAGCCTCCCTCAACAGAATCGGAGCGACTTGCTCGGGGACGCGGATGTCCACGCCGGCCAGCCCGGCGAGCGGGTTGTAAACGGCGTTGTAGGTATCGCGGGCCAGATTCACGAAACCCTCGAAGCCCATGTACGGGCCATTGTGGTAGCCGTGGCCGTTGACATAGGGGATGTGCAGCTTCTTGACCAGCTCGCCGACCCGGGGACCAGTGAAGATCACGTCCGGCTTGACCAGATCGATGATCTCGAAGAACTCCAGTTCGTTGCCGTCATCGATGTAGTAGGTGCCTTCCTGGCCGCGGGCGATGACCTTCTCGAAGTCTTCCTCGTGGCCAAACTTGGAGGACATGGCCACTACCTTGATGCCCAGATCGTCTTCCACCGACTTGGTCCAGTGCCACAGGCGCGGGCCGCCGGTCCAGATCGCCATCTTCTTGCCCTTCAGACGCTCCTTGTACCAGTCGAGCTTCGGTTTCCATTTGGCCTCTTCCTCGGCGATCAGCTGCTCGCCGCGTTCCTCGATTCCGAAGAAGGCGCAGATCTTGCGCACGCCTTCAGCCATGTAGCTGAAGCCCCAGGAGTCGATGTCCAGGCGGGGAATGCCGTACTGTTTCTTCAGTTCGTTGGCGATGTAGCCGGAAGAACGGGCGCAGTTCACCACGTTGAGCTTGGCGCGATGCATCTTGCGTAGGTCATCGTAGTTGGCGTTGCCGGTGAAGTGGCCGATGACCTGGATGCCGAGCCGATCCCAGTAGGTCTGCAGCAACTGGGTGTCGCCCTGGATGTTGAAATCGCCGATGAAGTTCATGGTGTATTCGCTGGTGATTTCCGGCTCCAGCGTGCCCACTTTCTCGTTCACCCAGCCGATGTTGAGCACGTGGTGGCCCTTCGATTGGGAGACGCCGGAGAAGCCCGGACATTCGACCGTGAACACGTCCACGTCGGGCCGGTCCTTCATCACCTTCTTGGCCACGGCCTTGATGTCGTCGCCGATCAGCGCGGTCGGGCAGGTGGTGTAGACGATCATGCGCTTGACCTCGGGCATTTCGTCGAAGGCCTCGTTCATGCTTTGCTCAAGCCGCTTCTCGCCGCCGAACACGATGTGGCTTTCCTTCATGTCGGTGGACCAGACGTACTTCATGTTGAAGTGGCCGTTGTCGGTCGGATAACGCTTGGTGTGCCAGGTGTCGTAGGCGCAGCCGATGGGGCCGTGGATCATCTGGATGGTGTCCTTGAGCACCCCGCCGATCACCAGTTTGGCGCCGCAGAATGCGCAACCGCGCTCGGACAAGGTGCCCGGGATGGTGGCCGCGTTGGCGATGGGCAGGTACTCCCGCGTATCCTCGTCGGGGGCTTTCAGGTAGATGTGCTTCTCCCGCTCGGGGATGTCCTTGTCGCACTTCAAAAGAACCATTGGCATGATGTGACTCCTTCTGTGAGTTGACTCGCCGCCCGCAGATAGGACGGTGTTCGAGGGCCTATCAGCAGCAAGTGTGCCAACCCCGATTAAAATGTCTGAAAGCACTGCCGATAGAGGGTTTCGGCGATTATTGCCTCGTCGAATGAGCGCTCGGATTACAAGCGGATGCGGGCGGCGGCGTACAGCAGGGAACATTCCGGAACCAAATGTTCCGAAGTGTTCGGGGTAAGGGATGGGACATCCTGGCAGGCGAGGTGTGCGTCCATGTTCGCGAGTCGGCGGGTTGGTACATCTGCGTTCAACCTTTATCCGCATTGCAGGCCTTGATGCGCGAATTAGGCAACTGGAACGGAGTTTGCTCCATGGGTAAGACCCGAAGACGACGACACAGCCATGAAGACCATCAAATGCGGAATCCTGCCCGGCGAATCCCGGCAGGTCGTGCAACGAATCAATGAACCCCTGAGGGCATTCCTGGAACGGTTCCTGGAGTTCCCGGTGGACCTCGTCATCGGCGGCAATTACGTGGCGACCAGCGAAGCCCTGCGCCGGGGGCAACTCGACCTGGCCTTCCTCGGGCCGGTGACCTATATCCTGCAAAGCCGCAATGCCGGTCTGGAACCCTTTGCCAGACCGACCCACGGCGGCAGCATCGGGCCCACCTTCCAGGCGGTGATCATCGTTCCCGCCCACGGCCCGGTGGAAACAATCGACCAGTTGCGCGGCATGGAAATTGCCATGGGCGACCCGGCCTCCACCTCCGGTTCCTGGGTGCCCCGGCACATGCTTCTGGAAGCCTACCTGTCGTCGGAACGGGATTACGTGCGCCGCAATCTGGGCGCGCACGATGCGGTCCTGGCGGCCGTGGCCAACCGTGAAGTGGCGGCGGGCGGGCTCTCCTTGCCGATTTACCGGCGCCTGCTGGCGGAAGGACGCGTGGACGAGCAGCTGGTTCGGATACTGGTCGAATCGCCGCCCATCCCGGAATACATGTGGACCTTCCGGGAGGGTTTGTCCGCCGATCTGAGGGAAGCATTGCGTCAGGCCTTTGTCGGCCTGCGCGATCCGGCTGCCCTGGCCGCGTATCGGGCGGAGGCATTCATCCCGGCCGTGGATGCGGACGTGGACCGGGTCCGGCACTGGATGGAGGCTATCCTTCAGGCCCGTCTGCACCCCTATCCCATGGGGTACGCGCGGGCGTCGCATCAGCCTGCCGCCAATTTGCACGGAGCGACAAGACACAGCGCGGTACTCGCAAGCTAGGAGGACGCCTGCGTGGCCTTGTCCGCACATGAATTTCGTTCCGATCGGAACGGTTTGAGGACGGTCGGTACCAATCGGTACTTTCCTGATTGCCGGTTTCTTGCGCCAAGGCCGATGGCCAAGCAACTCGGGTGGTTGGCCCGAAGCTTGCAATGGATAGCTCAACGTCGCTTCCTGAACGGATAGGAACATCCATGGCCCACACGTCCACCGAAACGAACACTCCACCGGTTTCCGTTTGCCGAATCTGCACCATTCGCCTGGAGCAGTTGTGTTACCAGCGCGCCTGGTGGTTCCGGCCATTTCGTGAAGTGCTGGCCAGCGGCATCCGGATATTCGCGCTGCTTTACCGGATTCCGTCCGACCGGCATCCGCCCCGTTCGCCGAATTGCTATCGCTGCCTGCGTTTCCGCAAGAACGCACTGAAGGAACGCTCCCGGCTGTTTGCCCGACTGGATGAACACCTCAACCCGCTGTTCAACCGGGCGCGCGATTCGCTGCTCACCCAAAGCGAACTGGACCATGCACGGGCCATGGCCAAGCGTCTGGAAGAACCGTCCGCCGAATGGCGGCCATCCTGATTTCAGCGCGCCAAGGATCAAGAATGTCGACGGAAAACAAGCCAAAGCGCGGTACGGTCACGATACACAAGGTTGATCCGCAACCTTGCGAGCTCGATCTGGGCGAATGTCGCACCAATCTTCTCCCCCTGCTCTACGAGATGAACCAGATCGCCACGGAAACCGGTGACCTGTCCACAATCCTGAACATCCTGCTGCAGCTGATGCAGCGGCATCTGAAGGTCGTGCGCGGCATGGTGAGTCTGTATGAACCGGAGGACGGCCGGATTTTCATTCACGAAAGTTTCGGCCTGACCGAGGAAGAGGCCGCGCGCGGTTTCTATTACCTGGGCGAGGGCATTACCGGCAAGGTGGTGGAAACGGGGCAGGCCATCGTGGTGCCACGGATCAGCGAGGAACCCGCCTTCCTGAACCGGACCCGAAGCCGCGATGTCACTCAGGACAAACGACTTTCCTTCATTTGCGTCCCCATCCTGAGGGGCAAGAAGGTGATGGGCACCATCAGCGCCGAGCGCATCTACGATAACCGCGGCCTGCTCGAACTGGACGTGGAGGTGCTTTCCATCCTGGCAACCACCACTGCCCAGGCCGTGGAGCTGTACCTGCTGGAGAACGTCCGGAAGGTCGAACTGGAGAATGAGAACCGCCTGTTGCGCCTTGCCCTCAAGGCCCGGTTCAAACCAACCAATATTATCGGCAACGCCAAGCCGATGCAGGACGTGTATCAACTGATCGAGAAGGTCACCCGCTCCAAGGCCACCGTGCTGATCCTGGGCGAAAGCGGGGTGGGCAAGGAGCTGGTGGCCAGCGCCATCCATTACAACAGCCCGAGCAGTAATGGTCCCTTCGTCAAGTTCAACTGCGCCGCCTTGCCCGAGAGCATCATCGAAAGCGAGTTGTTCGGCCACGAACGCGGCGCGTTCACCGGGGCGGCGAATCAGCGCCGGGGCCGTTTCGAGGAGGCGGACGGCGGCTCCATCTTCCTCGACGAGGTGGGCGAACTCTCCCTGGCCATGCAGGCCAAGCTGCTGCGCGTGCTTCAGGAAAAAAGTTTCGAACGGGTGGGCGGTAACGCCACGATCAAAGTGAGCTTGCGCATCCTGGCCGCCACCAACCGGAATCTCCAGGAGATGGTGGAGAAGGGTAGCTTCCGGGAAGACCTTTACTACCGCCTGAACGTGTTCCCGATCACCATCCCACCGCTCCGGGACCGGGGCAGCGACATCGTGACCCTGGCAGATTACTTTGTTTCCCATTTCTCGGCTGAAATGGGGCTGACAGCGTGCCGTATTTCTACTCCGGCCCTGAACATGCTGACCGCCTACCACTGGCCGGGCAACGTGCGGGAACTCGAAAACGTCATCGAGCGGGCCATGCTGCTATCCGAAGACGGCGTGATCCACGGCCACAACCTGCCGCCTTCCATGCAACCCCCGGCCAGCGCCGGAGATGCCGCCACGGGCGGCCTGGATGCCCGGCTCGAAACCATCGAATACGAGATGATCGTCGGGGCCATGAAACAGCACCGGGGCAACATAACCGCTGCCGCCGAACAGTTGGGTTTGACCCGCCGCATCCTTGGCCTGCGCATGGCCAAATACAAGATGGACAACAAGACTTTTCGCCAGTCGGCATAAGGAAAAGAGATGAAAACACGCGGAATCGAGAACGCCACCCGCCGTCTGGTCGGCGCCCGCAAGCTGGGCAGTGCCACCCTGCTCGCCCAGGCCGAACAGGAAGCCCGGCACGCACTGACCCAGGCCAAGGCCTGGATGGAGTGGGCGGGTGAAGGGCGCAGCGCGGATGACCTGGCGGCGGATGAGAACTACGCGGCCATCACTGCCGCTACCCAGGCCCTGGAAATGACGATTGCCACGGCCTGATGGTGATGGTCGGCCACCGGTTCAGTCATGTACCGGCACGCACATGCGTGACGCGCCCCCGGCCCGGGAGGCGACTTCATGGATTTCCGTTTCGACCCGATAGGTGTGGCGCAGGTAGTGCTCGGTGACCACCTCGTTCGGCCCCCCCAGTGCATAGCGCTTGTCGCTGTCGATGACCAATGCGCGGGTGGCGTACTGGAAGGCGTGGTTGGGATAGTGGGTGGTGAGGATGACCCCGACGCCCTGGCTGGCTGCCACCCGGCGCACCTGAGCCATCACCTTGATCTGGTTGCCGTAGTCGAGGTTCGACGTGGGTTCGTCCATCACCAGGATGCGTGACTCCTGGGCCAGGGCGCGGGCGATCAGCACCAGTTGCCGCTCGCCGCCGCTGATCTCGGTGTAAGGCTGCCCGGCCAGGGCGGCGATGCCGAGCGTGTCGAGCGCCGACTCGGCGATATCCTTGTCCTGCCGGCCGGGCGCCGAGAAGGCGCCCAGGTGCGCCACCCGGCCCATGGCCACCACGTCACGTACCTGGAATGGGAAGGGCGGGGTGTGCGCCTGCGGTACGTAGGCCACCCAGCGCGCGAACTGGCGCCGTGACCAGTGCCGGGCCGGCTTGCCGTCGAGCAGGATGTCCCCGCCCAACGCCGGTAGCAGGCCGAGGATGGTCTTGAACAACGTGGTCTTGCCGACCCCGTTGGGGCCGAGCAGGCACAGCAGTTCGCTGGTCTGCAGGAGGAAGTCGATTCCCGAGAGCACGGTGCGCCGGCCGTAGCCGCAGGCGAGGTCGCGTATTTCCAGCATGGCCTTCTCCTTAAACCCAAGCCCGCCGGGTCCGGCCCAGCAGGTAGATGAAGAACACCGAGCCGATGATGGCGGTGACGATGCCGAGGGGGATCTCCACCTCGCTGAGCGAGCGGGCCAGGTCGTCCACCGCGAGCAGGAATCCGCCGCCCATCAGGGCCGAGACCGGGATCAGCACGCGGTAATCGGGGCCGACCAGCATCCGTGCCAGATGAGGCACCACCAGCCCGACCAGCCCGACCACGCCGCTGATGGCCACGGCGGTGGCCGTGACCAGTGTGGCGCAGGCGATCACCAGCAGGCGCATGCGACCGGTGTCGAGGCCCATCGTGCGTGCCTCGTCCTCGCCGAAGCAGAGCACGTTGAGCGGCCAGGCCAGGACGATCAGCCCGGCGATGCCGGCCAGGATGGGCAGGGCCGCGCCAGTGACGTTGTCCATGCTCACCGAGGCCAGGCTGCCCATCAGCCAGAAGGTGATGGCCGGCAAGGTGTTGTTGGGGTCGGCGACGAACTTGATCAGCGAGACGAAGGCGCCGAACAGGGTGCCGATGATCACTCCGGCCAGCACCATCACCAGCACCGGATCGCCGCGCCGGCCGAAGGCGGCGCCGATGATCCAGGTGGCGGTGACGGCAACCAGCCCTCCGGCAAAGGCCATGAGCTGGATGGCGAGCATGCCGTAGCCGAACAGGATGGCCAGTGCTGCGCCGACGCTGGCGCCGTGCGACACGCCCAGGATGTCGGGCGAGACCATGGGATTGCGGAATAGGCCCTGGTAGGAGGCGCCGGACACCGACAGCGCGGCACCGACCAGCAAGGCGGCCAGGATGCGAGGCAGGCGGATGTCGAGCACCACCACCCCGATCTGGTCCGACCAGTCCTGCGTGATGGGCAGGATCTGGCCGGCCAGCAC
>JARLJM010000188.1 GCA_031291185.1 Parasulfuritortus sp.
CGGGGCGATGTTTTCAATACCCGCATGGCATTGGAGATATCCGGCCAGCCGCTCGGTGAATTGCGCTACGGGCTCAGCCTGGGATATTTGCGCGAGACGGTGAGCGAGGCCAGGCAACAGGGCTTGCTGATCGCGACCGTGATCGTCGCCATTTCGACCCTGCTGCTGCTGGCGACCGCGCTATGGCTGTCCAGACGCTTGCAGCACCTGACCGAAGCCAGCAGCGCCATTGCCAGGGGCGATTACGATTCCGTGAGCCTGCCTGAGGGCGACGACGATATCGGTCAGTTGTCCCAGGCTTTCAGATACATGGCCAGTGCGCTGAAACAGCGCATCGAGGAAGCCAATGCCAGCGCGGAAAAGTTTCACGCCATCGCCGATTACACCTACGACTGCGAAATATGGCTTTCGTCCGAAGGCCGGCTTTTGTGGGTCAACTCCTCGGTATCGCGCCTGACCGGCTATACCCCCGAGGAATGCCTGGCCATGCCGGCGTTCCCCACCACGCTGATTCACGCCGATGACCGTCCCGAGGCGGAGTGGCGCCTGCGCGACGCGCTTCAGGGGAGTACCGGTGAAGGGTTCCAATTCCGTCTGCTGCGTCTGGATGGGAGTGCGGTATGGGCTGCCGCGAACTGGCAACCCATCCGCAACGCGGCCGGGAAGACCCTCGGCGTGCGCGCCAGCTTGCGCGACATCACCGAGCTCAAATCGATCGAGCAGAACATGATGATGTCCTTGCGCCTGCTCAAGGAGTCCGAGTCGAGCGCACAGCTTTATCTGAAGGAGGCCGATCAGGAACAGGCGCGGCTGATGGCGCTGCTATCTGCCATGAACCTGGGCATCCTGTTTGTCGGCGCGGATGCGCGAGTGGTTTACCACAACCCGGCCTTCGACCGGATCTGGCTTGTTCCTGACGGCACCGTGCTGGTGGGGCTGCCGGCCAGGGAGGTTTTCAATCATTGCGATGGCATGCCGGAAATGCCTGATGAGTTTGCCAGCTACATCGAGCATGTCCTGGCTTCGCAGGAATCGCTCGAGACCATTGAAATCCCGGTGCGCGACGGCCGACTTGTCACCCAGCATGCCTACCCCGTTCTGGATCGCGAGGGGAGTTTCATCGGTCAGCTGTGGGTTTATGAAGATGTCACCCAGGAGCGGCGCGCGGCCCAGCAACTGATGACCCTGGCGGAACGGGACTCCCTGACCGGATTGTTCAATCGCCACCGCTTTCAGGAGGTGCTGGCCCGGGCAGTGGACGAGGCCTATCGCGCAGGCAATGCCTGCGCCTTGCTGTTCTTCGATCTGGACGAATTCAAGGCGATCAACGACCACTTCGGTCATGGCGCCGGCGATGCTCTTCTGACCCGCGTGGCAAACGAGGTATCCCGCGTCGTGCGCCGCCACGAAAGCCTGTTCCGGCTCGGTGGCGACGAGTTTGCCATCATCCTGTCGATGTCCGATCTGGAACAGGCCAGCGCCCTGGCGCATCGCGTGGTCAATGCCATTTCCAGGATCACCCTGCCGTATGAGGGCATGAGCCTGCGCATCTCGTCCAGCCTGGGCATTGCCCTTTACCCCGAACATGCGCATGACATGGAACAACTGGTGGCTTTTGCCGATGCCGCGATGTATCAGGCCAAGCAGGCGGGCAAGAATACCTGGCGCGCCTATCGGGCCGATCTCGACGCCACGCCGGAAATGCTGAACCGCCTGACCTGGAACGAAAGGCTGGCGGAAGCCCTGCTCCATGATCGGTTCGAACTCCATTTCCAGGGGGTCTACTCGGCCAGGACGCATCAACTTCAGCATCTCGAAGCGTTGTTGCGCTTGCCCGACGAGACCACCGGCGAACTCATCATGCCCGGCCTGTTTATTCCCCTGGCCGAAAAAAGCCAGAAAATCGTCGAGATCGATCGCTGGGTGCTGGGCAAGGTCGTCCAGCTGCTTGCCGAACGGCCCGCCATTCCCTCTGTGGCAGTGAACCTGTCCGGTCGATCCTTCGACAACCCGACCATACCGGGCTACATCGCGGGTCTACTGGAACAACACAGCGTGGATCCGCGCCGTTTGCTGATCGAAATCACGGAAACCGAGGCCGTGTCGGATCTGACCGACGCCCAGCGTTTTATCGATGCCATCCGGCTCACCGGCTGCCGGGTCTATCTGGATGATTTCGGCGCCGGGTTCGCCTCGTTCGCGTACCTGAAGCACTTGCAGGTGGATGCGATCAAGATTGACGGCATGTTCATCCGCAATCTTGTTCAGGATCACGACAACCAGGTCTTCGTGCGTGGCATGGTGGAAGTGGCGCGCGGTCTGGGCAAGGAGACCGTGGCCGAATGCGTCGAGGATGAACTCGCCCTCAAGCTGCTGGCCAGCATGGGTGTCGATCTGGTCCAGGGTTACTACCTGGACCGGCCACAGGCACGGCATCCGGCTTTGACCTCATAGTCGGGTAAAATCAGCAATCCTTACATCCGGGTCGTTTGCCGTGCTTACCGCTTCCAATATCACCATGCAGTTCGGGGCCAAGCCCCTATTCGAAAACGTCAACGTCAAGTTCGGCGATGGCAACCGCTACGGCCTGATCGGCGCCAACGGCTGCGGCAAGTCCACCTTCATGAAGATCCTGTGCGGGATACTGGAGCCGACCGCCGGCAACGTCTCCAAGGACCCGCACGAGCGCATGGCCTACCTGCGCCAGGACCAGTTCGCGTTCGAGGATCTGCGGGTGCTCGACGTGGTGCTGATGGGGCATGAGGAACTGTGGGCCTGCATGACCGAGAAGGACGCCATCTACATGAACCCGGAGGCGACCGAGGACGACTACATGCATGCCGCCGAGCTGGAAGCCAAGTTCGGCGAGATGGGCGGCTACGATGCCGAGGCCCGCGCCGGGGAACTGCTGCTCGGGGTCGACATCCCGGTCGACAAGCACCAGGGGCCGATGCGCGAAGTGGCGCCGGGCTGGAAGCTGCGCGTGCTGCTGGCCCAGGC
>JARLJM010000189.1 GCA_031291185.1 Parasulfuritortus sp.
CCAAAACCCCAAAACCCCAAAACCCCAAAACCCCAAAACCCCAGTGCAAAACAAAGCCAGAAACTCAAGTGGGATACAATAGAAAACGGAAACACAACTACACAGAGACCGAATAATAATTTGGTCGTATGCGCGCACGTTTTACTGTATGGAGCGCAGCACGTCGAGGAGCTGAGACTTGGAGACCGGCTTCTCGAGGAAGGCGTGGAGCGGGTACCCTAGGTACAGTTTCTCCTGGTCCTGCGCCGAGTTCCCGCTCATGCTTATCACCGGCAGCTGCTTCGTTCCCTTGTTCTTCAGCAGTTCCGCATAGTGCACCATGAAATCGAGACCGATGCCGTCGGGCAGCTGGCTGTCCAGTAGTATTCCTTGGTATTTGTCGTAGTTCTTGTCTATCTCACATTTTGCCTCTGCGATGCTGGCACAGCCGAAGGCGTCGTCGCCGCTCTGCTTGATTAGTGTTATGATGAGCTTGCGACTCATCAGGTCGTCGTCGATGACCAGAATCCGCTTTGCAGTCTTCGCCTTCGGTCTCTTGATGAGCAGCCCTTCCACCGAGGCCATCAGATCCTGCAGCTTTATGGGCTTGAGCAGGTAGTCGTCGGCACCGTACTGACTGAGACAGGCAATCCTCTCGTCCCGGGCCGCCTCGCCAGTCAGCACCATGATCGGTGTGCGGTTCCTCCCAGTCTCAGCCTCTACCTTCCTGATTTCCATGATGAGCGCCTGGCCCGACATGCCGGGCATGCGGAGGTCGGTGATGACGAGGTCTATGTCCCGCGTCTTCTTATACGCCTCCAGCGCATCCTGCGCCCGGTTCATGGCCACCACATTCAACCCGTTCTGTGACAGCAGCTGCTGCATTATATATGTATTGTCCGGTATATCGTCCACCACCAGACAATTCTTCCCCTTTATATCCTGCTTGAAGAGAGAGATAGACTTGTGATCGATGTTGGTGAGGACGGAGACTTCGGGACAAACTTCGCTGCGGAATACCACAATCATGTTCGTCCCCTGTCCCAGCCTCGATTTTATCTTGATGTCTCCGCCCATCTTCTGTATTATCGACCGCGAGATCCACAGGCCCAGGCCGGTTCCGCCGTAGTTTCTCGAGATGGTCGCGTCGGCCTGCTGATATCGTTGGAAAAGCTTGGCAATGCCCTGCTTGGATACGCCGATGCCGGTGTCCATGACCTCGATCTTGACCAGTCCTTTGGTGACCTCGGGGAACGAGTCATTTCTCTGGTCTCCGTCAATCGCGCCTCTGACTTTTCCAGCGCGAAGCTCAGTCTCGGGTACTGCGGGGCTCTGTGGCGGGAAGCCGGGCAGTCTCACCGCGGTCGTGTTCAAGTTAGCGCCGGCATCAACGCCAGTCGAACCGCCCCGCACGTGTCTCGTCTTGGCCAACAACATCCGGTCCCGCTCCTCCGGCGGCATGGTCCTGTCCCCCTCGGTGAGACGAAGGTTAGAATTGACACCAGGATGCGTCCCGTCTACGGGGGCAGCCTGACCCTCGTCGAAACTCTGCTGTCTGGTTCGCGCCTTCCTTCCGATGTCAAGCATGCCTATAAGTGCGTAGCGGAAGGATGCGTACTGGACGGGACGAAACTGCGCGGGGCGGTGATCTTCAGCATTTTCCGCGACTGCAGGTCCGGGTCGTCGAACTCTTGCAGGGGGTCAAACACCTTCTTCCAGCTTGAGATCTGTAGCTGTTGTTGGGCAACCCGCGCGACCTCCTCCTCCTCGAGATCGTTGTCCCGCAGTGGGATCCAGCTCGCGTTGACCACTATCTGACCCTTCTGTGTGAACTTGATCGCGTTGGAGATGAGGTTAAGTATGACCTGGTGGAGTCGCTGCGGGTCGAACGAGAGGCACGGCGGCAGCGGGTTGGACTCGATATAGGTGAGCTTGAGGCCCTTGGCGCGCGCCCTGCCGACCGACAGTCTCAGGATTTTATTTATGTTCTC
>JARLJM010000190.1 GCA_031291185.1 Parasulfuritortus sp.
CAGGGCTCCATGATATGCACGCCCTGAATTGTCAACTTCATAGCGTCGGCAAAGTGCATCGAGATTGTTCTTTTGACCGGGATGCAGTTCCTTGGCCAGTTTGAGCGTATCCAGAACGCTGTGACAGTGGCGCTTCAGATCATCGACCTTATCAAGGCGGCGTAATTCAGCATTCAGGAAACCGACATCGAACGGTGCATTGTGAATAATCAATTCAGCATCGGAGACAAAATCCAGAAACTCGGCGGCTATATCCTCGAAGTGAGGCTTGTCAGCCAGAAAATCGCTGGTCAGGCCATGCACCTCGACTGCCCCGGCATCGACTTCACGGTCCGGATTCAGATAAATATGGAAGGTGCGCCCTGTCGCCCTCCGGTTCACGACTTCCAGCGCACCGATTTCAATGACCCGATGCCCCATTTCGGGGTTGAGGCCCGTCGTTTCGGTGTCCAAGATGATCTGCCTCATGCTTCGCCCCGCTTGATCTTGTCGACACCCTCATTCGCCAGGCGATCGGCCTGTTCGTTCTCCGGATGGCCGGCATGACCTTTAACCCAATGCCACTCCACCGCATGCTGAGAGGCCTGCTGGTCAAGCAGTTCCCATAGATCCTGATTCTTGACCGGCTGACCTGCACTGGTTTTCCAGTTACGCCTCTTCCAGTTTGCCAGCCACTCCGAAATCCCCTTCTGCACATATTGCGAGTCGGTGTGGACACGAACCCGGCAAGTACGGTTAAGCGATTTCAGGCCCTCGATCACCGCCATCAACTCCATGCGATTGTTGGTGGTATCCCGCTCGCCGCCACACAGTTGCTTTTCATGGTCGCCAAAGCGCAACAACACGCCCCAGCCTCCTATTCCTGGATTACCTTTGCAGGCGCCGTCACTGTAAATATCCACCCAATCGCTCATTGCTTCCCTTTGATCACTCGATTGCTTGGCGGAACCAGAATCGGCTTCGCCAGCCATTTTTCATCCCAGCGCGGGGCAATCAGTCGCATGCCATGCACCCGCTTTATCGCATGCAGCAGATAGACTCCGCCACCCATCGCCCACCAGCGGTCGCCTGCCGATTCCATGAAACCAAAGCGACGCAGCCAGCGCGAATTGTTGACTGGAGGGGCATAACACACCATGCGACCAGCAAGCAATTCAAACCCCATCAGCGACAGCCAATCCTTGATCCGTGTCAAATGCAGGAACCGGCCATTCCAGGGATAGTCCAGTCCTGACCCGGTCAGTCGTTTCAGGCCCCATAGACTCAATGGATTGAACCCCGCCAGCAGCAAATGCCCCTCCGGACGCAGAACACGCTCGACTTCCCGCAACAGTTGATGAGGATTGGGCGAAAACTCCAGGGCATGAGGCAGTGCAATCAGATCAATTGCCTGACTGGCTATTGGCAATTCCTCTGGGCGCGAACGCATGTTTCCATCGCCCACCGACGAGGTGAACCGGAACGGCATCCGGTTCGCACGCAGAAAATCGACATGGCACTGGCCAATCTGCATGGCGTTGAAGCCGAAGATATCGACTGAAGCCGCATCGAACCAAGCCTGCTCCCGCTCCAGAACATATTGCCCGACATCCAGGTCAAACCAGTTTACCGTCATCGACGTGAGTCCTATTATCTCGCCATGCACTTGGAACCCATTCCCGCCTTCGAAGACAACTACATCTGGGCCATCCACGACGGGCAATCCGCCCTGTTCGTCGACCCCGGAGAGGCTGACCCTATTTTATCGTGGCTTGAGCAACAGCGCATGAAGCCGGTCGCCATCCTGGTCACCCACCATCACGGTGACCACTGCGGCGGTCTCGGGGAAATTCAGTCTCAGTATGAGGTCCCGGTTTTCGGCCCTGCGCGCGAACGAATCCAGGGTGTCAGCCATCCCGTTTCCGAGGGCATGCCGTGCCAGATTCCTGAATTGGGCCTCAGCTTCGAGGTACTGGACATCCCCGGACACACACCGGGGCACATCGCGTATCTCGGCCATGGCTGGCTGTTCTGTGGCGACACGCTGTTTTCCTGTGGTTGCGGCAAGGTTTTCGGCAGCACGCCCGAACTGCTTCATTCAAGCCTGGACAGAATTGCCAACTTACCGCCAGAAACCCTGGTCTGCTGTGCCCATGAATACACCCTGGACAATATTCGCTTCGCACTGACGGTCGACCCTGACAACCTCGTGCTGATGGAATGGAAGGCACACGCCCAGCAATTGCGTCATGCAGGAAAACCGACCCTGCCCGTCAGGCTTGGCGATGAACTGGAGCGCAATCCCTTCCTGCGCTGTCATCGACCTGAAATCAGGACGCATCTTGCAAGCCACTATTCCAGACCATCCAATGAAACGGAAATCTTCATTGCCTTGCGTGATGAGAAAAACCGATTCGGATAGCACCCAACATCAACATTGAGTCATAACAATATGATTTATATGGTTTGTGTTATTTTCAACAAAGCTATAGAATAGGCCGCACCACAACGACGGATACCGCACAGCGAGCCACCGCCGGATTGATGACCAGAATCGCATATATCTTCCTGACCGCCTGCCTGTTCGCCGTTCAATCGAGCCATGCTGCCGACATCAGCATTACACTGCCCGGCACTCAAGCCGCTGCTACCGTCGTTCAACCCTCTACCACTCCGTCTCAACCCGCCGCCCCCCCTTCCCAGCCCAGCATCGTAGAGGTTCACCCCGGTGCCGCCGTAAATAGCGACCCCTCGACCGGATCCCCTTTTGCCGACACTTCAAGCGTGGATTTGTCCACTCTGCCAGTTGTCAACGAAGTTCCTGTGACCGACCTGTGGCAACGTCTGCGAGCCGGCATGAGCCTGCCGGAAATGGACAATTCGCTGGTGCACAGCAACGAGCAATGGTTCAGCAATCACCCGGCCTACATGTTGACCACCCTGAGTCGAGCTCGTCTCTACCTGTTCCATATCGTTGACGAGGTGGACAAGCGGCACATGCCCATGGAGATTGCGTTGTTGCCAATGATCGAGTCGGCTTACAACCCGCAGGCCCTGTCGCACAGCGATGCATCCGGCATCTGGCAGTTCCTGCCCAGTACTGGCAAGGTCTTCGGACTCAAGCAGAACGGCTGGTATGACGGACGCCGTGACGTCGTCAACGCCACACAGGCCGCACTCGACTATCTGCAACGCCTGCATGGCATGTTCAATGACTGGGAACTGGCGTTGGCCGCCTACAACTGCGGAGAGGGCTGCGTCAGTCGGGCGATCGCCAAAAACCGCGCTCGAGGACTGGCTACCGACTTTTCGAGCCTCGACCTTCCCGCCGAAACCCGCAACTACGTCCCCCGACTGCTGGCAATTCGCAATGTCATCCGCGAACCCGATCATTTCGGCGTGGCACTGGATGGCATACCCAACGCACCGTCCTTCCAGAAAGTCACCCTGACTTACCCGATAGAGGCCAAAACAGCTGCCAGGCTGGCGCAAATGGATATGGATGATTTCCTGGCCCTGAACCCTGGTTTCCGCCGTCGGGTCATCTACTCCGAATCCCAGAACACCCTGTTGCTCCCGCCTGACAAGGCCGAACTATTCAATAGAAACCTGGCCGAAACGGAAAGCAGCAATATCCGCATGCACGCCTTTCAGGCTCCCAAAGGAGCCATGCTGAGCCGGATTGCCGATCGTTTTGATGTCACCATTCAATGGTTAAAAGACCACAATCCTCTGGAAGTGAAACGTGGCAAGCTGGCCAAAGCTCAAACACTGATGTTACCGCCACCCGTGGTTGCCCCCAGCAAAACCGTTGTCGCAGCCAAACCGGCTAGTACGCAGCCAGTCATCGTTGCGGATGCCCGCGTAGTGGAAACACGCCACCACGAGTCACATGCGCAGTCCAGGCATGCCAAGGCTCGGGTCCATACTGTGCGCAAAGGCGACACCCTGTACAGTTTGGCCAAGCACTACAACGTCAAAGTGGCGGACATAGTGGGTCTCAATCACTCGCTGAAAACGCTGCACCCTGGCGAGAAAATCCACATTCCCGTCGACGGCTGAGTTTACAGATGGCAGCTGAGCCGACTGCCACCCTCCCGTTCCTTTAACTCCGGCGCTACCGTTCGACACAGCGGCATCACCATGGGACATCGATCGGCAAAGGCACAGCCATCGCTCGGAATCCGGGCCCGTGTACCCGGCTCTGGGACTTTCGTCATTCCCTTCCCCGGTGCCGATTCGAGCAACATCCGGGTGTAGGGATGCGCAGGCGCATTCAACAGGGCAGCCGCTTCACCCTCCTCCACAATCCGCCCCCGATACATTACAGCCACCCGGTCAGCCAAGTAGCCGACCACGGCCAGGTTATGGGTGATGAAGAGGTAGGCCAGCCCCCGCTCCTGCTGCAAATCGGCCAACAAGTTGAGTATCTGGGCCTGGACCGAGACATCCAGCGCGCTGGTCGGTTCGTCGCAGATGAGCAGCTTCGGCTCCACCACCAAGGCGCGGGCGATGGCGATGCGCTGACGCTGACCGCCGGAAAACTCATGCGGATAGCGGCCGAAGGCGTCGGCCGGCAGGCCGACCCGTTCAAGCACCTCGGTCACCCGGGTTGCTCGTACAGCCTTGTCCAATTCCGGCCTCAACGCCGCCAGCCCCTCGGCGATGATCTCACCCACCCGCATCCGGGGATTCAACGAGGAAAACGGGTCCTGAAAAACGATCTGCATGTCACCGCGTTTCTGACGCAACGCCTCACCTTCCAGACGACCAATATCTTCGCCCGCCAGCAACACCTGTCCGCCGGTCGGTTCGATAAGACGTAACGCGGCGCGCGCCAGCGTGGTCTTGCCGCAGCCGGATTCGCCCACCAAGGCCACGGTCTGGCCTGCCCGAATGTCCAGACTGACGCCATCGACCGCCTTGGTATACCCGGCTACACGCTGGAACAAACCTTTTCGGATAGGAAAATGAACTGCCAGATTGCGAAGTTCGAGAATGGGCGATGGCGTTGCTTTAACGTCTCCACTGCTAGCGTCCCTCGCATCGGGCAAGGCGTCAGAAGCGAGACGGCCCGGTTCAGCCTGTCCACAACGCACCCAATGTCCCGGCGCCAGTTCGCGCAAGGCCTGCGGCTCCGAGCGGCAGCGTTCCACCACATCGGGACACCGCCCGGCAAACCGGCAACCGACCAGCGCAGTCCCCGGCGCCGGCACCATGCCCGGTATCTGTGCCAGTCGACCACCGCGCCGGTCGATCGATGGCAATACCTGGAACAAGCACCGGGTGTAGGGATGCAGCGCCGCGCCATAGAGCTGCGCCCGGCTGGCCCATTCCACGATCTGGCCGGCGTACATGACCGCGACGCGGTCGGCCATGTCGCGCGCAACATCAAGGTCATGGGTAATCAGCAGCAGGCCCATGCCCCGCTCCTGCTGCAAGGTTTTTAGCAAACGGAGTATTTGCGCCTGAACGGTCACATCCAGGGCCGTAGTCGGCTCGTCCGCCACCAGCACCGTCGGGTCGCCGGCCAACATCATCGCAATGAGTGCACGCTGCCGCTGACCGCCAGACAGCTGGAACGGATAGGAGCTTAAACGCTCGATTGGCAGACCGACGGCTGCCATCAAGCGCCCAGCCTCGGTGTCTGCGCTGCGCCCAGTCAACCCTCGATGCGCCGCCAGCGACTCCCGGATCTGGTCAGCCACCGTCAGCACCGGATTGAGCGAGGTCATCGGCTCCTGAAAGATCATGGCCAACCGGCCGCCGCGCACATGGCGCATGTCCCGTTCCGGCAAGTCCAGCAACGATTCCCCATCCAGACTGACATCGCCTCTGACGACCTTCACGCCTTCCGGCAGCAGACGCATCATGGCTAGCGCGGTCAGACTCTTGCCACAGCCGGACTCGCCCAGCAGGGCCACGCACTGACCGGCCGGCACGTCCAGAGAAACGCCATCCACCGGGATCAGGGGATGCGAGCCACCTTCAAGCGCCACCCGCAGGTTATCCAGCCGCAGCCCCTTGCTCATGCGTTTCTCCGCGATCTCGGGTCCATCGCGTCCTGCACGCTGTCGGCGAACAGATTGGCCGACAGCACAAGGACGAACATGAAAACGAAGGCCGCCGCCAGTTGCCACCACACCACCGGCTCGCGCGCCAGTTCCAGACGCGCGCCGTTGATCATGTTGCCGAAGCTGGACATGGTCGGGTCGACGCCGACGCCGATGTAGGACAGCACCGCTTCGGCCAGCACCAGCCCGGAGAAATCCATCACCACCGAAATCAATACGATGTGCTGAATATTGGGCAGGATGTGCCGGAGCAGGATGCGCACATCGGAGACGCCAAAGGCACGCGCTGCCATCACGTAATCCAGCTCCCGTACCTTCAGCGTCTCGCCCCGGAGCAGACGGGCCAGACCGGTCCAGCTGGTCATACCCAGAATCAGACAGAGGAACAGCAGGCGCAGATCGGCCCGTTCGGTGCCAGTCTCGAACCAGCCCGGATGGGACTCCAGCTGGGTCTGCATTATCAGCACGGCGGCGGCAATGAGCAGCACGCCGGGAATGGCATTGAGTGTGGTGTAGAGATATTGCACGGCATCGTCGACTCGACCGCCGAAATAACCCGCCGACACACCCAGCCCGATGGACAGCGGCAAGGTCACCAGCGTGGTCAGCGCCCCGATCAGCACGCCGGTACGGATGCTCTTGAGGGTGATATAGAGCACGTCCTGTCCGACCTTGTCAGTGCCGAAGACATGGTAGTGCGTGGCCAGCGCGACCAGAAAGCCGCTGATCAGACACAGCGCCAGCAGGGTATTGGCAATCGTCCGTCTGGACGCGGCCTTCCCGTACACCGGTTTGAGTCCCAACCAGAGCATCAGCCAGACCAGCGCGCCGCCGGCGAGCCCCTCAGCCGTGCGCATCAGGATGTCGCCGCTGCGTCCCCGCTCGGGATCATGCAGGCTTGCCCCGCCATAGCGCAGACGTGGATACGTTCTCAACTGCCGGCCATCGGGCAAGGTCACGGTTTCCCGGGAGAAAAGATGCGTGGCAAACGGCGCCGAATAGCTCTTTTCCTGTTGCTCGGCGAGCGGGCCGGAAAGCACATCCAGGACACTTTTCACCTCCGGCGAATAATGTACCGCGCCACTGGGCCCGGCTGGCAAGGCCAGTCGGAAATGCACGGAATCCAGTATTGCAATCGCAGTAAAAAACAGCAGCACAATGGCCGCCGCGACGGCAACCGGATTGGCCGCTACCTTGCGCCAAGGCGCGCGCAGGTGTTCGTGACGCCGAACCAGCACGACGAAGGCGATCAAGCCGGCCACCAGCAGGAAGATCAGCCCGTCGGTCCAGAGCAGCACCGGCCTCATGACAGCCTCACCCGTGGATCGACCAGCGTGTAGGACACGTCGGTCAGGATCAGGCCGACGATGTACAGCACCGCGCCGAGGAAGACCATGGCGCGGACGATGGCAAAGTCCTGGGAATTGATGGCGTTGATGGTGTAGCTACCCAGACCGGGGATGCCGAAGAACGACTCCAGGATCAGGCTACCCATGAACAGCAGCGGAAACACGGCCACCGCGCCGGTCAGAATGGGCACCATGCCGTTCTTGAGAATATGACGGAACAGCACCGCCGTTTCGGACAGTCCCTTGGCCCGCGCGGTCCGGACATAATCCTTGTTCGCTTCTTCCAGGAACAGGGTGCGATACCAGCGCGCACCAGAGCCAACCCCGCCGACGATGCCGACCAGAATCGGCAGCCAGACGAACCGGGCGGCATTCAAGCCCGACTGATAGCCTGAAATGGGCGCCAGTTGCCAAACCTTGGCGAACAGGAACTGGCCGCCAATGATGTAGAACAACCCGGACACCGACATCAGCGCGACCAGTGCCACCACCCCGCTCCACTCGACATAGGTGCGCCGGAAAAAGATCAGGATGAGCGCCACACTGACATTGACCATCAGCCCGATGACGAAGGTCGGCAAGGCGATGGCCAGGCTGGGCCACATCCGGGTCTTGATCTCATTGGCAATGTCCCGATCGTCGTCGGAAACACCGAAGTGGAAAGCGAACATGGATAGTGACTTGTCGAAGAAGATCGTGTCGGTGACCTTGCCCAACCCGTCAGCCCTGGCATTGACGAACAGCGGCTTGTCATAGCCGCGTGCCGCTTTCCACTTTTCGACGGCATCCGGCGTCACCCGCTTCACGCCCAGATGCAGGCGAGCCATGTCATCTGGCGTATTGACCAGAAAGAACAGCGCAAAAGTAAGCAGGTTCACCCCGAGCAGTATGGGCAGCGCATAAAGCAAACGACGGATGAGATAGGCAATCATCGGGCGCTCGCCTGCAGTTTGCGTTGATAGGCCCGCCAGGCCGGGACCAGCGCCAACAGCAGAACCAGGACGGCCAGTATCGGCCCGAGCCAGTCCGGACGATTCCACCGGGCACGGGCTGTTTCGCGGGCGGCAGCGTCAATGCGCAGGTATTTCAACTCATTGTTGGCCATCAGGTTGGGCTTGGCATTCTTCACCCAACTATGCCGCAATCCGTAATTCTTGGGATGAAAGCCGAACGACCACGGCGCATCCTGACGCACGATCTGGACCATCTGGTCAATGACCGCCTGCCGCTCGGGCCCATTGGCCATGTCCTTCATCCGGACAAACAAGCGGTCGAACTCCGGGTTCTGGTAATTGGCGGCATTCTCGCCGCCCGAGCCGACCTTCTTGTTCGGACCATAGAGCAGGAACAGGAAATTCTCCGGGTCCGGGTAATCGGCGTTCCAGCCCCATTCGAAGATCTGCTCGGTACCGTCGCGCATCTTGTCCTGGAAGCGGTTGTAATCCGTACCCCGGATCACCAGTTCGATATTCAGCTTGCGGAACTGCTTACGCAGCCAGTCAAGACGCGCCTTGTCGTCGGGACCGTGCGAGGCCGTATCGAAATTGAGTGTCAGCGGTTTGCCGGTCACGCCATCGCGGCCATCCGGATAGCCCGCCTCCGCCAGCAGACGACGAGCACTTGAGATGGACTTGCGGTGTGGCTTGCCCCCTGTCCAGTCATACACAACGGGATTGATGCCGGCCTGCCCATCGCGATAACCGAACAGCCCCGGCGGCAATGGCCCCTGGGCAGGAATACCGCGGCCATTGGCAAAGATGGCGATGTACTCCTCTTCGTCCAGGGCGATGGAAATCGCCTGACGCAACTTGCGATGCCGATCGTCCAGGCCGCCCACCACCGGATCCAGCATATTGAATCCCATGTAAAAACTGCTCGCCGCCACCGTGGTTCTGAGCTGAATCCCCTTTTCCTTCATCTCCGGGCTCAGTTCCACATCGCCTCCCGCTCCGGTCCGCACGGCCTGATCGAAGTTATCGGAACTGATCCCGGAGGCATCGTAATAGCCTTGCAAAAACTTGTTCCAGTAAGGAATGGTTTCCGATTCCAGGCTATAGACGGCCTCGTCGATGAAGGGCATGGGCTTGCCCGCGTCTGCAAGCAAACCAGCCGCCGCGTCACCTGGTTCACCCTGGCTCGGATAGGGTTCGCCCCGGAAATTCGGATTGCGCACCAGACGCATCTGACGGTTGGGCTGATTCACTGTCAACATGTACGGCCCGGTGCCGACCGGCCAGTTATCAAGAGTCAGATTTTTGTCTGCCATGCCCGGCTGACTATAGAAGGCATCCACCTCCCACGGCATCGGCGCGAAAAACGGCATGGCCAACCAATAAACGAACTGGGGGTACTTGCCCTTGACGCGGATCCAATAGGTGTAGCGGTTCACCGTCTCGACGCCAGCTAGCGGAAACTGGCGCAGGTCCAGCCAGCCCTTTTGGGTTTTCGCGGCTGAATTCAGCTTTTCGCTCA
This sequence comes from Parasulfuritortus sp., assembly GCA_031291185.1. Lineage (GTDB taxonomy): Bacteria > Pseudomonadota > Gammaproteobacteria > Burkholderiales > Thiobacillaceae > Parasulfuritortus. The sequence goes on from JARLJM010000190.1 coordinate 9,875, forward strand.
AGCTATCAAAGCCCAGAATGTAATTCGCCATCAGACCCGCAATCGGCGACTGCAAACGCGGCGAGGCCAATCGCTTGATCTGATACACGTAGTCGTCCGCCGTCAATTCACGACTACCCTGCCTCGGAAAATCCGGAATGGCCCCGACCCTGCCCAAAACATCGGAGGGCATTGGCATATAAACTGGATTTTTGGATTTATCCAAAGCAAAGGCCGGATGTGGCTGATATTCAATACCCGGCTGGATATGAATCTCATATACGCTTTCCGAGATTTCAGATGCAGGGGCGGTCGAAGGCAACTCTCGGCCAGATGAATCAAAATAGTGCGGTGCAGGCACGGCCGTTGCCGCAAGCGGAACAAGTTGATAGGGACGCTTCAGATAATGATATTGCAGAGGCGGTTCATAAATCTGCCCGGTAAATGGCGTTTCATTGGAAGAATAGGAACGGGCCGGATCGAGATGCTTGGGCGGCTCGGTAAAGGCCGAATAGAATATCGACTTCCCGAACTCGGAAGCCGGATAGGGATCATTTACCGGTCCTGAACAGGCCGACAGGAATAATAATAAGGAAATGAAAACCGGGCGCATACGCGGCTAGTTTAGCCGATATGGCGCCCGGTTAACGACAGCAATTAACTGGATCAGACTTTTAGATCATCGATCGACTTGCCGCTGTCCAGCCATTCGCTGACCCAGCGCGGGCGCTTGCCACGGCCAGTCCAGGTCAGGCTGGCATCGGCCGGATGGATGTATTTGGCAGCGACCTTGCCAGTGGCACGAGCCTTGCCCTTCTGAGCGGACATCAATTCTTCCAGACTGATACCCAGGCTCTTGGCCTTGTCACGAAACTCCTGCACCAGTTTCTGAAGTTCTTCTTTCTGGCGCAATTCCATTTCAATGGCGATTTCGCCCTGCAGGGTTTTGAGTTCTGCTATTGAAAGGGCATTAATATTAATTTTCATGTATTGCCTCGACAGGAATATTGTTGATTGATTCAAAACCCCGATTTTTAATCGGGATGAACTAATATATTCCCGCGAGGAAAACCATGTCAATTATTTTAGTGCAATCTTTTATTTAAACAGCAATCTATCAATTCTTGGCCTGTTCAGCTACAGCATAGGGAGCTCGATATTCTATTTTAGCCTGACCATGAATCTTGCCCAGTTGAGCATCGAGCAACTGGCGCTTTTTCTCATTTACCAGATAGAGCGTTATGCTCTGCGTAGCCTGTTCCAGCGTAGCCGGCTGCTCCTGCACACCAGCCAGAACGACGATATTCAATTTCCCGCCTTGATCCATGGTCAAGGACTGCCCGACTTTCATAGCGGCGAATTTTTCCAGGGCGCTCTTGGGCAATTGCTCCGCCCCCTTCACTACCTGCTGGCCAGAAACCGACACTCCCATCCCCTGAAGTGCGGTGGCAATACCACGTAGATCCTGGCTTTTCTGAACCAATTCACGAGCCTTGCCGATATTTTCGGCCGTGGTATTGGCCACCAGATTCGCCAATTGGTAAATCTTGTGATGACTGAACAATTCCGGGTGACCATCATAATAGGCCTTAATCTCGGCTGGAGTGGGCGGCGTAACGTCGCGGGTCAGGGTTTCCAGCTCGGCTTGGGCGAGTATTTGACGTTTGGCCGCATCCAGTTTCCATTGCACATCGGATTTTTCATCCAGCTTGGCCTTGGTTGCCTCCTGAGCCAGCAACTCCTGATCAATGACATTCTTGAGCACCAGATTGGCTATTGCCTGAGATTGCCCTTCGTGGCCCTGGGAAAGTTTTGCCGTTTCCGCCTGGATCTGGTCGACAGAAACTGTCTGGCCATTAACCAGCGCAGCGGGTTTAAGCGCGCTTGAAGGTTTGTTATCGGTATTGCAGCCCGCGACGAATACCAGGGACAACAGGGTGCAACCAGCCAGCATGTTAAAACGTGTCATTTCTCATCCTTAAGATTTGATTATTGATTCAGAGTATTTCAGCCGCATGATCGGCCAGACGGGAACGCTCGCCCCGCGCCAGCATGACATGACCGCTGTGCGGCCAGCCCTTGAACCGGTCCACCACATAGGTCAAACCCGAGCTTCCTTCGGTCAGGTAAGGTGTATCGATCTGGGCGATATTGCCCAGACAGACCACCTTGGTGCCGGGACCGGCACGGGTAATCAAGGTCTTCATCTGCTTGGGCGTCAGGTTCTGGGCCTCATCGATGATCAGAAACTTGTTGAGGAAGGTCCGGCCCCGCATGAAGTTGAGCGACTTGACCTTGACCCGTGAACGAATCAGATCCTGGGTCGCAGCGCGACCCCAGTCGCCCGCCTCGTCATCCGACTTGTTGAGCACGTCCAGATTGTCTTCCAGCGCGCCCATCCAGGGCGTCATCTTTTCTTCTTCGGTGCCAGGCAGGAAGCCGATGTCCTCACCCACAGGCACGGTCACCCGGGTCACGATGATCTCGCTGTACAGCTTCTTTTCCAGGGTCTGAGCCAGGGCGGCCGCCAGGGTGAGCAAGGTCTTGCCGGTACCAGCCTGGCCCAGCAGGGTGACGAAGTCGATATCCGGGTTCATCAGCACGTTGAGGGCGAAATTCTGCTCCCGGTTGCGTGCCATGATGCCCCAGACGCTGTTTTTCTGATGGCTGAAGTCCTTGATGGTGGCCAGGGTCGCCGTCTTGCCGTTCACGTTCATGACCTGGGCATAGAACGGCTTGGTACCCTCCTGATAGGCAAACTCGTTGATCAGCATGTCTTGGGCAACGGGGCCGGTCAGCCGGTAATAGATGCGGCCATCCTGTTGCCAGGACTCCATCCCCTTGCCATGGCTGTCCCAGAAGCTTTCCGGCAGTTCGCGCACACCGCTGTAAAGCAGGTCGGTGTCTTCCAGAACCTTGTCGTTGAAATAATCCTCGGCCAGGAAACCCAGTGCCCGGGCCTTGATCCGCATATTGATGTCTTTCGACACCAGGATGACCGGACGCTCCGGGAATTGCTGCTGAAGAAAGGACACCACGCCAAGCAACTGGTTGTCCACCTTGGTATCCGGCAAGATGGCCGAAAGATCGCTCTTGATGGTCTGGGTCTGCAGATACAGACGACCGGTAGCCGCCTTGTGGCTGTGCTCGGCCAGCGGTATGCCTTCGGCGATGTTCAGTTCCTGTGTGCTGACGATTTCTTCTAAGAAACGACTGGCCTGGCGACCGTTGCGGGCAACCTCGGTTACGCCCTTTTTATTGTGGTCCAGCTCTTCCAAAGTGGCCATCGGGATAAACAGATCGTGTTCCTGGAATCGGAACAGGCAGGTCGGATCGTGGAGGAAAACGTTGGTGTCAAGTACGAAAAGCTTGGTCTGTGCTTTGGGTTTGCGCGCCATGGGCTAGGTTCTGAGGAGGTTGAAGAAATCAGAGGGTCTGAACAAAAGCCAATACCTCCTGAACATGATCGGGCACTTTCACGCCGCGCCAGGACTTTGCAATCCGGCCCTGCTGATCCAGAACGAAGGTGCTGCGCTCGATGCCACGTACCTTTTTGCCGTACATGTTTTTCATTTTGATGACAGCAAACACTTCACAAGCCGTTTCGTCCTCATCGCTGAGCAACTCGAAAGGCAGATTGAGCTTGGCCTTGAAACCTTCGTGAGACTTCAGGCCATCGCGTGAAATGCCGAACAGGTCGCAGCCCGCTGCCAGGAATGCCGCGTGATTTGCGGCGAAATCCATGCCTTCAGTGGTGCACCCTGGGGTATTGTCCTTGGGATAGAAGTAGAGAACGACCTTTCTTCCCTGATAATCACTTGGGCGAAACAGGAGGCCGCCGGTGCCGGGCAATTCGAAATCAGGAATGGTCTGGTTTTCCATCAGATCTGCATCAGGTTGTTTGACCGCATTATGAGTGGCCCGACAGGCATCAGCAAGACCAGCGCTCAGTGGCTGGCCGCTTCGGCATCCTGGAGATTTTTCTGATCGGCAGCCAGCCCCTGCTCAACCTGTGCCTTGGTCTGGGCTTCAAGCTGTTTCCCGGCCTCGATTTCCTGTGCCTTGGCCTTTGTCTCCACTGCCGCCACGCCAACCGTCTCGCCCGCGCCGCAGGCGGACATGACCAAGGCCAGCAGCATGATAAGCACATGTTTCATCATCTCATTCCTCATAAAATATCGAAACCGGTTTTCCCGCAAAATCGACACCCAAGTCCAGATAGTACTAAAGTTACCCGGAAATTGACCGATATCACCATTGCAAACACCAGCCATCCTTAGTCCGGAGCACGCATTGTTCATCAAAGACTCGAGTTCGATCCAGGTCAAGGTCGCCATCGCCATTTCCCTTGCCTTCATTGCCATCCTAGCCGTGTCCACCCTGTTCACCTACCGTACCGAGCGGCGGCTGGATAACGGCGTTGCAACCGACAAGGCCAAAGTGATCGGCAATTCCTATTTCGATGGCGTCAACACCATGATGCTGACCGGCAATCTCGATCAGCGTGAAGCCTTGCGCAACAAGCTCATGGCGGAACCGGGGATGCTGGAACTCCGCATCGTGCAAGTTCCCGGCAAGATTACCGCCACGCCTCCTGCCGATGCCATCGCCAAGGACGCACTTGACGCCCGCGCGCTGAAGGGCGAAACCGTGTCCGAAGAGGGCGAAGTCAAGGGCCAGCACACCGTCACCTACATCACTCCGATCAAGGCCAGCAGCAATTACCGGGGCACCAACTGCCTCAATTGCCATCAGGTTTCCGAAGGCACCGTGGTCGGCGCGGTCCGGACCAGCTATGCCCTGACCGACCTGGATAACCAGCTGGCCAGACATCTGCTGGTCAACACCCTGATCAATGTCGCTTTGTTCGTGGCTGGCCTGTCCTTCGTCTTTTTCACCATGCGCCAGATCGTCATCAAGCCGTTGCTGCGGATCCGGGAAACCATGCACCAGATCGAACAGGACGCCGACCTGACCCGGCAGATGCCGGTAACCACCAAGTGCGAAGTCGGCATGCTGGCCGCCTCCATCAACAGCATGCTGGCGAAATTCCACACCAGTCTGAGTCAGGTGACCCATACTGCAGGGAAGGTCTCCAGCGCGGCAGATCATATAGCCAGCGTGTCCGAGGGCACGGCCAACGCCGCCGCCCAACAGCGGACCGAAACCGACCAGACCGCCCAGTTCATCGGCGACCTGCGCGGCATTGCCAACGAGGTCGGCAAGAGTGCCCAGGATGCGGCCAGCGCCTCAGTTGAGGCCGAGCAGCAGGCCAAGCAGGGTACCGCCATGACCCGCGATGCGATCCGCGGCATCATGAGCCTGGTACAGGAAATCGAATCCACCGCCAAGATCATCGAGCAGCTCGACACCCGCAGCCAGAACGTCAGCAACGTGCTTGACGTGATCCGCGAGATTGCCGAACAGACCAACTTGCTGGCACTTAACGCCGCCATCGAGGCTGCCCGTGCCGGAGAAGCCGGTCGCGGTTTCGCCGTGGTCGCCGATGAAGTGCGCAAACTGGCCACCCGCTCGCACGAATCCACCCGCAGCATCGAGGAAATCGTCAGCCAGTTGCAAAACGAAGCACGTCAGGCGGTCAGCACCATGGGCCATGCCCGGAGCAGCGCGGAGCAGAACAGCCAGCAACTGGAAAGCGCGGTGACCAGCCTGGACCAGATCGTCACCAAGGTCACCGAAATTCGCGAAATCAACGCACGGATGGCGAACTCGGTCGAAGAACAACAAAGCCTCACCGCCAGTTCTACCGAGAAGGTACTCAACATCAGCGAGATCGCCGATCACACCGCCAGTGAAGCCATGCAGACCCGGGGCGTGAGCGAGGAACTGGTCAGCCTGGCCCGCGAATTGAACAGCCTGGTCGGACAGTTCAAGCTTTGACCGTTTCCACCAGCTCCAGTGCGTTGCCGTCCGGGTCGCGGACAAACAACGCACGCCGGCCGGAGCGGCTCAAGGTGTAGGCCACACCTGCGGTATCCAGGACGGTCTTCATCCCCTCCCAATCCGTAACCGCCAGGGCAGTGTGCCGGTCACGACCGCCATGTTCAGGCCGGCCTGTCACCGGATCGGGATTGGCTAGGCAGAGCAGGTGTATCTGCCCTCCTCTGCCCACGTCGTACCAGACCCCGGGAAACCCCAGTTCAGGCCGGTTCCGATTGGACTTCAATCCGAGTACACCTTCGTAAAAGGCTCGCGACCGTTCAACATCGGCGATCAATAACGAGGCGTGGAGCAGACCGGTGATATTAGCCATCCGCTTTCCCTTCCATCTTTCCTGATATCAGGCTGGCAGCCACGATCAACGCCCCACCCAGCCACTCCTGTCCGCTCATCACCTCGCCAGCCCAATACCAGCTGAAAAAGGCCGCTGCCACGAGCTCTGTCAGAAGAATCACGATGGCCCGGTTGGCCGGGGTATGCGACAGTCCATACTGGACCGAGAACGTCGCCAGAACGAGCAGCGCGCCGGTCAGCAACACCAGCCCCCAATTCATGACAGTCATGCCGGCCAGCTGGACCGGCAGGTTGTTCTCCGATATCGAGGGCAACAGCGCAATCAGGATCACCCCGGCGAATATCCAGATGCTGCGCCGCTGGGTGGAGACATGCTTTATCCGCCGCGCCAGAACGTTGGACAATGCAAAGGTGAAGCCAGCCGACAACCCCAGCCATTCCGCCGTGCATGTCGGAAACGGCAGCCCGCCTTGCGGGTCGTACAGCATGACAATCGCACCGAACAGGGACATGACAATCACCAGCCAGCCCCAGGCCCCGGCCTTTTCCCCCAGGATCAGACGGGCGAACAGCACGGTCCAGAGCGGCGCCAGATAGAACAGCAGCATCACCCGCATGATCTCGCCCTGGATCACCGCCAGCACATAGGCCAGATTGGTCCAGCCAGTGGACAGGGCAACCGCGATCAGAAGCCAGCGGTCGCCTGTCGGCCAAGGCCGCCGGGGCGGGTACACAACCAGTATCCCCAGCAGGCTGACCAGATAGGTCAGCAACGAAGACTGGCTGCCGGACAGTCCGGCCTGTTCAAGCAAACGATAGGGATACCAGAGGATGCCCCAGGTACAGGCCGCCACCATCAAGGCCAGAGGTGCCAGCAAGCGGCGGGAGGAAGTGAACATACGTATAATTGTGGCCTTTGAGTCTCAGGAAACGCTGAAGTGAATCCCCGTCTGAACCAGTTGCAGCCCTACCCGTTCCAGAAGCTCCGGGAATTGTTCGCTGGCGTGACCCCCAATCCGGAACTGGCGCCGGTCAACCTGTCCATCGGTGAGCCGAAACATCCGACGCCGGCTTTTATCCGCGAGGCACTGACCGCCAACCTGTCCGGGCTGGCCAATTATCCCATAACCCAGGGCAGTGACGCCTTGCGCGGCGCCATCGCTGCCTGGTGCGACAGACGTTACGGCGTCAGCCTGGACCCGGCCACGCAGATCCTGCCGGTGAACGGCAGCCGCGAAGCTCTGTTCGCCTTCGCCCAGGCCGCAATCGACCCGAGCAAACACGTGAAGCGGGTGCTGTCGCCCAACCCGTTCTATCAGATATACGAAGGCGCCGCCCTGCTGGCCGGCGCCAAACCCTATTTTCTCAACACCCTGCCGGACAACGGCTACCGCTGCGACTTCGCCACGGTTCCCGAAGACCTGTGGGAAACCGTGCAACTGGTCTACGTCTGCTCGCCCGGCAACCCGACCGGCAAGGTCATGGACCTGGAGGAATGGCGCACGCTGTTCGCGCTGGCCGACCGGCATGGTTTCGTGATCGCTTCCGACGAGTGCTATTCGGAGATTTATTTTGAGGAAGGTCAGGCTCCGCTCGGCGCATTGACTGCGGCGAAGCAGCTGGGCCGCGATTTCGCCAGGCTGGTCGTCTTCAACAGTCTGTCCAAGCGCTCCAACGTCCCCGGCCTGCGCTCCGGCTTCGTGGCCGGTGATGCCGAAGCGATCAAGCAATTCCTGCTCTACCGCACCTACCACGGCAGCGCCATGAACCCGGCCATCCAGGCCACTTCAACGGTGGCCTGGCAGGACGAGGAGCACGTGATCGAAAACCGTCGCCAGTATCGCGAGAAATTCGCGACTGTCATGCCGATGCTGAAGGACGCGCTTGAATTCGACGCCCCCGATGCAGCCTTCTATCTCTGGGCCAAAGTACCCGGCGGTGACGATGCCGCGTTCGCCCGCGAGTTGTACCGGGAAAAGCACGTCACCGTCCTGCCCGGCAGCTTCCTGGCGCGCGAGGCCGGCGGCGTCAACCCGGGCCGGGGCTTTGTCCGCATCGCGCTGGTGGATGGACTGGAGCCATGCATCGAAGCCGCGCAACGAATTGTCGATTTTGTAAACCGTTAACCCGAATCGTCATTCCCGCGCAGGCGGGAATCCAGCCCGAACAAACTGGATTCCCACTTTCGTGCGAATGACAAAACCGAAAAGGAAACCACCATGCAAGCACTGCAAGCCATCATTGAAGAAGCCTTCGAACGCCGAGCCGACATCACCCCGCGCACTGCCGAACCCAAGGTCAAGGACGCCGTCATGTCCGTGATCGACATGCTGGACAAGGGCCAACTCCGCGTCGCCGAGCGTACCGACGGCCAGAACTGGGTCACCCACCAGTGGATCAAGAAGGCCGTGCTGCTGTCCTTCCGCCTCGAAGACAACGCCTTCATCAAGGGCGGCTTCACCAACTACTACGACAAGGTGCCGTCCAAGTTCGCCGACTACAACAGCCGCGACTTCCGCGAAGGCGGCTTCCGCGTCGTGCCGCCGGCCGCCGCGCGCAAGGGCTCGTTCATCGCCAAGAACGTGGTGCTGATGCCCTCCTACGTCAACATCGGCGCCTACGTCGATGAAGGCACGATGGTCGACACCTGGGCCACGGTCGGCTCCTGCGCCCAGATCGGCAAGAACGTCCACTTGTCCGGCGGCGTCGGCATCGGTGGCGTGCTGGAACCGGTCCAGGCCGGACCCACCATCATCGGCGACAACTGCTTCATCGGCGCCCGCTCGGAAGTGGTCGAAGGCGTCATCGTCGAGGACAACTCGGTCATCTCCATGGGCGTCTACATCGGCCAGTCGACCAAGATCTACGACCGCGAAACCGGCGAGGTCACCTACGGCCGCGTTCCGGCCGGCTCGGTCGTGGTCAGCGGCAACCTGCCCTCCAAGGACGGCAAATACAGCCTGTACTGCGCGGTGATCGTCAAGAAGGTCGACGAGAAGACGTTGAGCAAGGTCGGCATCAACGAATTGCTGCGCGGCATCTGAACCAACCCGGCGACATGACCGAGCTCTCCATCACCAAACGTACACCGCTACTGGCCGGCATCGCCAGCGTCGGAAATACTGGAGCGATCTGAACTTTATGGCCCCGGCCGACAGGCCGGAACAATCTCGAATAAAACCGTTTCCCTGCCCCTTTTAACGAAAGGTAAGGAATGCACTGTGTTAAATGCGGC
>JARLJM010000191.1 GCA_031291185.1 Parasulfuritortus sp.
ATTCAACCGCCCGATCACGCCCCGCAACCGCCACACCATCCACAATCCGGGCAAGCCGAGCAGCATGGCCAGGATGAAGAAGGCCGGCCAGCCGATGCTTTCGGACAGCACCCCGGCCAACGGACTGACGTAGATGCGTCCCACCGCCGAGAAGGCCGACAGCAGGGCATAGTGGGTCGCCGTATAGCGGTGATTGCACAGGCCCATGAGCAACGCGACGAAGGCCGCGGTCCCCATGCCGCTGGTGACGTTCTCTGCGGCGATGGCAGCCATCAATAACGTATCGATCCAGGTCGGGTGACTCAACGCCACGAAGCCAAGATCGAACGGCGGCAGCATGAAGCCGCCCCAGGCGCCCTTGCCAGACACCGCCAACAACCAGAAACCGAAAATCGCCACCAGTTGCAAGACCCCGAACAGCAGCAGCGAGCGGTACAGGTTGAGGCGCAGCATGATCGCTCCGCCCAGCAGCGCGCCGAAGATGGTCAGCCAGATGCCGATGATCTTGTTGACGATGCCGACCTCGGCCTGGGTGAACAGCATGCCCTTGATCAGGAACGGCGTGGTCAGCGTGCCGGCAAAGGCGTCGCCCAGCTTGTAGAGCACGATCAGGAGCAGGAAGGCCCAAGCGCCTGACTGGCTGAAATAGCTCACCAGCGACTGGTTGAGCGTCTCGAAACCGACTCGCCGCGCCGCCCACCAGCCGAGCGGCAGCGCACCCGCGACCTGGGCCAGGACGAAGGCCAGGCGCAACCACTTGCTCGGATCATCCGGGTCCAGGCCGACGCCGATCAGCACGAAACGGGCCGCGAACCAGCCGGCGGCGAATCCGGCCAGCATGGCGGCGAAGCCCATCAACTCGCGGCGTGGTTCGGAGGCCAGCGGCTTCGATGCACTGCTCACCGACGGCAGCAGGGTCAGCGACAGCGCCGCCGCCGCGACCATGATTCCGGCCATGGTCATGTAGACCCGCGGCCAGCTCTGCCACTGGTCGGCCCAGATCAGGGCCACGCCGCCCGACACGATCATCGCCAATCGGTAGCCGAACACCGACAGAGAACCGCCCAGGCCGCGCTCCTTCGCTGCCAGCACATCGGTCCGGTAGGCGTCGATGACCACGTCCTGCGAGGCGGACAGGAAAGCCACTAGCAGG
>JARLJM010000192.1 GCA_031291185.1 Parasulfuritortus sp.
AAAACCCCAAAACCCCAAAACCCCAAAACCCCAAAACCCCAAAACCCCTCGCAGTCAGAGAGCGAATTCGGAAAGGGGAGATGTTATGCATGCAGCATACAATGCATATCACTGTAAAGCGATATCGACAAGCTCACGTTCTCTCGAGACTCAATAATATGCGACCCCGCGGGTCCAAAGGACGGAAGGAATCGATTAGTATGATAGTGTTCGGTTAGTCATCTGCAAATTACGCCTTAGGATAAAGCTTGCGGTAGATCTGGGTGGCGATCTTGTCCATCTCGGAGCGGCCCTTCTTGGTCACACGCTTGCCCTTGGTGGCGATCTGAACGGTCTTGCCGGTCTCGTCCTCAGCCTGGGTGATCACGAGGTCGACGAATCCCATTTTCCCGAGCTGCTTGAGGCAGTAGCGGATGATCTTTCCGTCAGCAATGTGGCGGTGGGAAGAGACAGTCCCGTTGCGCTGGTTCGACCCGAAGATGGTCCTCAGAGTCTTGACACCGACACCTCTGTTCTCGAGATAAACTCTGCGGGCGATGGCGGCAGCGCGGATGAAGAACCAGTTGGCCTCATAAGGGGCCAGCTCCTTGTGGAGGGCGGTCTTGACGAAATCGATCCACTACGCGGTCGCATTGACGGTCTTACCTTGGGCACCTCGAAGTTCCCGCTCTTCTCGAGGTAGATCGAGAACTCAGTGACGAACTTATCAGCCGGCACATCCAGAACAGTCACGCCCTTGAGCGCGTTGATTCCCTTCATTTGTTCCTACGGGGGTCACATCAAGCCTCTTACCAAGCAATCCATTCTTTTTCCACCGATAGTTATACAATATTAATTTCATATGCTTGCTCACATATACCACGCCGGCCATACGCTCGCCCACAGTGTGTTAGATATAGCCATCGTGCCCACTCACTACATATCATACTATGATGATATCCTCATTATTTTATGTGCCACCACCCACGTTGCTTTCCCTCACGCTGGGTCCGGGGTTTTGGGGTTTTGGGGT
>JARLJM010000193.1 GCA_031291185.1 Parasulfuritortus sp.
AGCCGGCACGATGAAGCTTTCCCAACCGTTCCTTTTTACTTCGACGCCAAAGCGTTTCATCAGGTTTAGGGTGATCTCGACGTAGGGCTTGGAGATCAGTTCGCCATCGACCTTGATGGTGACTTCCCGACCCAGCAAGGGGGCGGACAAGAGAATGCCCGTGAGGTACTGGCTGGAAACGTTGCCCTTGACGGTGACCTCGGAGACGCCCTGGGGCGAGGCTGGAGCCATGCGCAGCGGAGGGAACCCCTCGCCGCCGAGGTAGTCCACTTGCGCACCGAGCTGGCGCACCGCATCGACCAGATCGCCAATGGGTCGCTCGTGCATGCGCGACACGCCCTTGAGCACGTAGTCGCCACCGGCCAGCGCGCAGGCCGCCGTCAGCGAGCGGAAAGCCGTACCCGCATTGCCCAGGAAGAGCTCGGCCTGTTTGACCGGAAACGCACCGCCGACACCCTCGACTCGATAATTATCGGTACCTTCGTGGCGAGTCCAGTTGACGCCGAGTGCCTTGAGCGCCTCCAGCATCACGCGGGTATCGTCCGAATCTAGCAGGGCCTTCACCTCGGTAGCCCCTTCGGCCAGCGCAGCCAGCAAAAGCACCCGGTTTGAAATGCTTTTCGAACCGGGCAGGCGTACCGTGCCACGGGCGCCCTTGGCGGCGGGCAGATCAATGTATTCAGCAGTCGTCATTCGTCATTTTCCAGATGAGTCCCGGCCGGCGCCCAGTTGCTGCGTGCCCCGCTGGCCCGGACGAAAGAATCAAAAAGCACATTGCCGTCGCCCGCCGCCAGCGCATCGCGCAGGCGGGTCAGGCGGGCGACGTAAGCATCCAGTTCGGCGATCAGGTCCGCACGGTTGGCGAGGGCAATGTCGCGCCACATCTCGGGCGAACTGCCGGCGATCCGGGTGAAGTCCCGGAAACCGCTGCCGGCGTGCCTGAAATAGAGTTCCGCCTCCGGCCGGGCGGCGAGTTCGTCGACCAGGGCAAAGGCGGCCAGGTGGGGCAGATGGCTCACGGCGGCGAAGATCCGGTCGTGCTCGGCGGCGGTCATTTCCATGACCTGTGCGCCACAGGCCCGCCACAGGTCGGCTACGGCCGCGACGACATCGGCCTCGTTTTCAGGCTGCGGCGTGAGGATGACGCTGCGGCCATCATAAAGGTCAGCCTGCGCGGCCGAAGCCCCGCTCCTTTCGGCCCCGGCGATGGGGTGAGCAGGCACGAAACGGGCAATCCGGCCGCCCAATCCCCGCCGGGCGGCGGCAATGACATCCTGCTTGGTGCTGCCGGCATCCGTGACCATCGCATTTTCTGCGAGGTGCGTGGCGATACGGCTGAATGTCTCGGCCATGCTGCCGACCGGCATGGCCAGCAGAACGCAATCGGCGCCCTCTACTGCATGCTCGGGACTGGCGGCAATCTCGTCGATCACGCCCAGCGACAAGGCCGTTTCGAGATTGGCCCGGTTACGTCCGTAACCGACCACGTGCCTGACCTTTCCGGCGCGTTTCAGCGCGCGCGCGACCGATCCGCCGATCAGACCGACACCGAGAACTGCCAGCCGCTCGATCACTTGCCCAGCACCTCGGCCAGCGCCTTCAGGAACAAGGTGTTTTCCTTTTCCATGCCGATGCTGACCCGCAGGTGTTCGGGCATGCCATAGCCGGCAACCGGCCGGACGATCACGCCGCGTTCGAGCAGGGCCCGGTTGACCGCCGCTGCATCGCCCACCCGGCAACAGACGAAATTGCCGTGCGAGGGGATGAATTCGACACCCAATCCTTGTAGGCCGTCGGTGAGTTGGATCATGCCAGCCGCGTTGATGGCCAGGCATTCCTCCATGAACGGGATGTCTTCCATCGCGGCCACCGCGGCCGCCTGCGCGAGGTTGCTGACGTTGAAAGGTTGTCGCACACGATTCAGCAAACCGGCCACGTCTGGCGCACACAAGGCATAACCGACCCGCAGGCCGGCCAGACCATAGGCCTTGGAGAAGGTGCGGGTCACGATCAGATTGGGATGCGCCGCCAGCAGCGCCAGACTGTCGCCGCGCAGATCGGCCGACAGGTATTCGTAATAGGCCTCGTCCAGCACGACCGCGACGTTTTCCGGAACGGCAGCAAGGAACTCGGTCATCTCGGCTGGCGAGGCCAGCGTGCCGGTCGGGTTGTTCGGGTTGGCGATGAACACGAGGCGGGTATCGGGTTCAATGGCCTTGAGCATGGCCGGCAGGTCATGACCCCAGTCACGGGCCGGCACTTCGATACCGCGCGCACCGGTGGCCTGTACCGCGATCGGATAGACGGCAAAGGCATATTGCGAATAGACAGCACTGACGCCCGGCGCAAGAAAGGCGCGGGCGGCCATTTCCAGCACATCGTTGGAACCGTTGCCGAGCACGATCTGCTCGCGGGTCACTCCCATCCGTTCGGACAACGCGGTTTTGAGATCGTAGCCGTTGCCATCCGGATAACGCGCCACTTCCATCAGCACATTCTCGATCGCGGCCAGCGCGCGCGGACTGGCGCCCAGCGGGTTCTCGTTGGAGGCCAGCTTGATGATGTCGGATTCGTCCAGGCCCATCTCGCGGGCCAGTTCGGAAATCGGCTTGCCCGGCTGATAGGGGGCGATGGCGCGGATGTGCGCGGGGGCGTGTTCGATCAGTGACATGGCTTACAGTGCGGTTGGATAGGAACCCAGGATTTTCAGGGACAGGGCGTGACCGGCAGCCTCGTGCAGCGCCTCGGCCACCCTGGGCTCCTGGCGATGGCCTTCGAGATCGATGAAGAAAACGTATTCCCAACTGCCGCTTCGGGCCGGACGGGACTCCAGCTTGTTCAGGCCGACACCCATGCGGGCAAAGGGCTCGATCAGTTCCAGGAGCGCGCCGGGCTTGTTCTTGGCGTAGATGGCAAGCGAGGTCTTGTCCCGGCCGGACGGTGCGGTCGAGTCCCGGCCCAGGACCAGAAAGCGGGTCGTGTTGCCGGCGTCATCCTCGATGCCGGGAGCAACGATGGCCAGGCCGTAACGACCCGCCGCCATCTCGCCGGCGATGGCCACAGCATCCCGCTGTCCGGCGGCCAGGCTCGCGGCCTCGGCGTTGCTGGATACGGCGATCCGCTCCGCATCGGGCAGATGCGCATTCAGCCAACCCTGGCACTGGCCCAGCGACTGGGCGTGTGAATAGACCACGCGAACCCCGTCCAGTCCACCTTCACGACGCAACAGGTTCTGGCGTACGCGCAGCATGACCTCGCCGCAGATGCCGACTGGCGTGGTCAGCAGCAGGTCCAGCGTGCGGCCGATGGCTCCTTCGCTGGAGTTTTCCACCGGCACCACGCCGTAATGGGCCTGGCCCTCCTCCACCGCACGAAACACCTCGTCGATGCTGGCGGCCGACAGGCCCTGCGCACTCTGGCCGAACTGCTTGACCGCTGCCGCTTCTGAGAAGGTACCCTCCGGGCCGAGATAGGCCACGGTCATAGGCTGTTCGAGCGAACGGCAGGCCGACATGATTTCCTTGAACAACAGTTCCACGGATGCGTTCGGCAGGGGACCGGGATTCGCGGTCTGGAGCCGGCGCACCACCTGGGCCTCGCGTTCGGGCCGGTAGATGGGGCCGCCGTTCTTGGCGTGGCCGACGGCCTGGGCCAGCCGGCCACGCTGGTTGAGCAGGGCCAGCAGCTGGTCGTCCAGTGCGTCGATCTGGTTACGCAGTTCGAGTAGCTTGTCGTTCATCCGTGCTTCTGTTCGAAATCAGCCATGAAATCAGCCAGCGCCTGAACGCCTTCGAGAGGCATGGCGTTGTAGATGGAGGCTCGCATGCCGCCCACCGACTTGTGGCCCTTGATCTGGAGGATGCCATGCTGCCTGGCCTGGGCGAGGAAGGTTTCGTCGAGGCTGGGGTCGCGCAGCGTAAAGGGCACGTTCATGCGCGAGCGGAAGGCCGGCTGCACCGGATTGTGATAGAACCCGGTACGGGTAATCACGTCATAAAGCAGGCCTGCCTTCTTGATGTTGACCTGTTCCATGGCCGCCAGCCCGCCCTGGCGGATCAGCCATTTGAAGACCAGCCCGGCCATGTAGATGGAGAACGTGGGGGGCGTGTTGAGCATGGAATGATTTTCGGCCTGCACGGCATAGTCGAGCAGCGTCGGCGTGCCGACCGCCGCCTTGCCCAGCAGATCGTCGCGGATAAGGACCAGGCAGACGCCGGCCGGACCGATGTTCTTCTGCGCGCCGGCATAGATCAGGCCAAAGCGGGACACCTCCATGGGCCGGGACAGGATGTGCGAACTCATGTCCGCCACCAGTGGCACCGCGGTCGGCAGGCTGTCGAAATCAAGCACCTCGACACCCCGGATGGTCTCGTTGGTGCAGAGATGCAGATAGGCCGCATCGGGATTCAGGTCAAGCCCGGACCAGGTGGGGAACGAGGTGAAGCCATCTGCTTCGGTGGTCACCACTTGGCGCACCGTACCGTAATGCCCGGCCTCTTTGCAGGCCTTCTTGGACCAGTCGCCGGTCACGATGTAATCCGCTGAGCCGCCGGCCAGCAGGTTCATCGGTACCTGGGCGAATTGCAGGGTGGCACCGCCCTGCAGGAACAGCACCTTGTAATTGGCCGGAATGGCCATCAGCGTGCGCAGGTCGGCCTCGGCCGCTTCCAGGATGCTGGTGAACTCCTTGCCCCGGTGGCTCATTTCCATAACCGACATGCCGCAGCCATGCCAGTTCATCAATTCGTCGCTGGCCTGCTCCAGCACTTCGCGGGGCAGGACCGCCGGACCCGCGCTGAAATTGTAGATACGTTCCACGTTCGTCCTAAGGGAAAAATACGTCAGACTTCGGAAAAACCGCCGGCAACTGTATCAAGGCCATCACGGCTACACAGTTGAAGCCGATATTCTATCCAAACTAAGCCCGCCGCGGGCAGGCCGGCGCAAAGACGACCATCACTCTTTACCGGAACGCCAGATCGACCACAGTATCCCGATGCTGTTGAAGAAGGCCATTAAAAAACCCAGCAGCCCGAAGAACGGCAAACCGAACAGTTCCGGCCCGCCTTTGACAGTCATGATGATGGACGAACCGATGACCAGGGAGGCCGTGAGCACGCCCATGGTCAGGCGGTTGGCGGCATGGTTGATCTGCTGCCCGAAATGATCCAGCCGCTTCAGATCGAGATCGATACGCATGCGGCCGCGTCTGGCTTGGCGCAGTAACCGGGCGACGTCCTTGGGCAAGCCGGTGACCATCTCGCCGATCTCGCGCAGGCTGCGCTTTGCCCTGAGGAAAATGGCCCCTGGCGAGTAACGCGCTTCCATCACCTCCAGCACGAACGGCTCAAGGTGATCGACGATGTGGAAATCCGGGTCCAGTTGATGACCGAACCCTTCCAGCGTGATCAACGCCTTGAACAGCAAGGTGAGGTCAGGCGGTATGGCCAGATTGTTTTCCCTCAACACCGCCGTCACATCCGACAGCAAAGGTCCAATGCGGATTTCCCTCAGCGGCAGGTCGTCGTAGCTGTAGATAATCTCGGTCAGGTCAAACGCCAGTTTGTCCTCGTCGATTTCGGCGTCGCCAGCCCAGATTGACAGCACTTCAAGCAGCGCGCCCTCATCCTTTTTGATCAGAGCGCCCAAAAAGTCGGTGATCTGGCCGCGCCGCACCTCGGTCAGCCGGCCGACCATGCCGAAATCGAGAATACCGACCCGGTTTCCCTCCAGGAACATCACGTTGCCCGGATGCGGATCGGCATGGTAGTGGCCCTGCATCAGGATCATCTTGAGCACCGCATCGGCGCCCCGCGCGGCCAGCAGCTTCAAATCCATACCTGCCGCCACCGCCCGGCCCAGTTCATTGGCCGGGATGCCCTGCAACTCCTGCTGGACATTGACCAGCTCGCCGCAATAATCCCAGTAGGCATGGGGAATAATCACGGTGTCGTCACCCTGGAATGCACGGGCAAAGACTACCAGGTTGCGCGCCTCTTTGGCCAGATCCATTTCGTTCATCAGGGAGCGCTTGAGCTGGCCGACGATCTGGACGGGACGGTAACGCCTCGACTCGGGCATCTCGGACTCGATCAACCGGGCCAGATGGGTCAGGATGCGCAGGTCGGCCTCCACCTTGGGCACGATATCCGGCCGCCTCAGCTTCAATACCACCGCCGTGCCATCCTTGAGTCGCGCCCGGTGCACCTGGGCGATGGAGGCCGCCGCGAAGGGCACCGTTTCAATGGCGTCGAACACCTCTTCCAGCGGAAGTCCGTATTTCGTCTCCAGACCTGGCCGAAGCTGTTCGAACGGAACCGGCGGCACATTGCTGTGAAGCTGTTCGAATTCGGCGATCCAGGATGGCGGGAAGACATCCACCCGGGTCGACAATATCTGGCCCAGCTTGACGAAGGTGGGACCGAGATCGGTCATGGCCATCCGGATCCGTACCGGCAAGTCGAGCTTGGCAAGTTCGTCGGAGGTGCGCCAGTGGAGCAGCTTGCCGGCCCGTTCCAGCGTTTTGGCCAGACCCAGCAGACGTACTACATCGCCCCAGCCATAGCGGATCAGGACCGACACGATCTCGTGCAGGCGCGGCAAGTCCCGCACCATGGAAATGGTTTCCCGCAACATACGACTCAGCCGCGCTCAGCTTTTTTGGTGGCTATGAAGCGCGTCGGCCAGGCCGTGCAGGATGCCGGCCGTCACCGCGGACAAGCGCCCCGCCGCTTCCCTGGCGTCGACCTTGGCGTCGCGTGCAGCATCGCCGGCCACCTGGCCAAGATCGCGGCTCAAGGCGCCGAGTACTTCGCTGATCTGTTTGCCGGTATCCGAACCGTTGCGGCTGAGATGTTCGCCGATCCGGCCGAATTCCTCCTTGAGCAGGCCCTGGCTCTTGCTGCCGGTCTCCTTCAGCGTCCCAAGTAGATTGTCTTCCAGGCCGCGCACCGCATCGTAGGCCTCGCGCAGGTCGGTATCGGCGAACCGGCGCCCCTGACTCCAGCTTTCCTCCAGCGCCGTCCTGAGTGCATAGAGGCTCTTGCCGACCGCCTCATCAACACCAGCCACGGCCGTCTTCAGCGACTCGCCCGCGTTGCCGGCATGGCCGCCATAGCCTTCACCGAGGCCTTCAAGCGCCGATTTCATCACCCCACCGAAGGCCTTGGCATCGGCCTTGCGATTCATGATGGCCTGCAACACCAGACCGCGTACCCGTTCCCGCAAATCGCCACCTTCACTGGCGGCATCCCGTACCGGTGTACGGACTTCGTCGAATTCGTTTGTCATGGCAACACTCCTTGGTTATCGAGCCACGGGCTCAGTTGGTCTTTATATTAATGGTAGACAACCCTATGACAGGATGGCTTAATGTTTCAATCAGTTAATCATTAAAGTTCATGCGAAACATCGCAACAACCCTCTTTTACGCCATGCTGCTTTGTCTGTTTGCCACCACGGCATCAGCCAAAGACAACCGACACGCCACGGCGACCAAGGGGCACAAGAGCGTAGCGCATAAAGCTCATCAGACAACCGCCAAGTCAAAACAGCACACTAAAAAATCAGCGCACAAGCATCAGCAGGCTGCCGCCAAAACCAGTCGGCACAATCAGAAAACGACACAAAAGCACCCGACATCCAGGACCGATCACCATAAGGTCGCACTGCATAAACCCCTGCCTGCCGCGAATCAGGCCAGAAACGACAAATCCACATCCAGCACGTCATCCCACACCCCGACACCCGCGACTGAAACCAGCAGTTTCACGACCCCTGACATCAACAGGCCCGTCCCAGCACCTCTCCAGAGCCAGGCCTCGCCGGTAGCCGGGAACAGCACTGCCGACCAGGACAACGGCAATCGTGAGTCGTCAGCCAAGACCGAAACGACCACGGCAGGTGAAGGCGGCGGCCTCATGGAGGCGATGAAGAAACGGGCCGAGCCGCTGCTGGTCGCGATGGGCCTGCTGGGCACGCCGTACAAGATTGGCGGTACCAACCCCGACAAAGGCGTGGATTGCAGCGGCCTTGTTCACTACGTCTACAAGCAAGCCGCCAACCTTGATCTGCCGCACAGCGCCAAAGCGCTGAGCCAGAATGGCACAGCGGTCAAGAAAGACGACCTGCAGCCTGGCGACCTGGTCTTCTTCCATACCCTCCGGAAGCACTTCTCCCATGTGGGCATCTATGCCGGCGACGGCAAGTTTGTCCATGCCGACAGTCGCCAGGTCAAGGAAGTCATGGTCTCCAGCCTCGATTCCCAGTATTGGGCCAAGCACTTCGATGGCGCCCGCCGGCTCCCGCTCGACGCGCAAAGCAAGTAAGGCAAGTCACCCAACCGCCTTCCCCCTGTCAGGAACACCAAGGATCTGATTCGTGAGATCGAATCAGACTCATCACGTGACATCGCAGTGATTTACTCTAAAATGGGCATGTCCATTACCTGAAAGTGGGTTTGCAAACCCACCCGCCAGCGCACATCGAGATGGGGAAAAACCACCACTGTGATGCGCAACTGCCTGAGGAGAAATTTGGTATGCCGCATTACAGCCCCTGCGGTCACGCCCTCGATCCCGACAGCCCTTCACCTTTTGCCAGCCGGGACATCTGGCCACGCATTCTGGATCTGCTGCAACGGGGCGAAACTGAATCCGCGAAGCGCGTACTGGAAGACTGCATCGAGCTTAACCGGATACTGGCCAACACGGCACCTGACTGGGAATACTGGTTGGCACCGGATAACCGCTACATCTACGTCTCGCCTTCCTGCGCAACGCTCACCGGCTACACAGCCGACGAATTTCTGGCCGATGCCGATCTGATGCGCCAGATCGTTCATCCGGACGATCTGGAAACCTATTCGAACCACCACCATGCAGCACTGGAACATGCCCTGCTGGATCAGGAAATGCTGGATTTTCGTATCGTCACGAAATCGGGCGAGGTTCGATGGATTACCCACGTCTGTTGCGCCATACATCGAGCGGACGGCACCTACCTCGGCCAACGTGGCGTCAACCGGGACAGCACGCAGCGCAAATCAGCCGAACTGGCCCTGCAACGCATCACCCGCATGTATGCCACGCTGAGCGACTCGAACCAGTGCATCGTGCGTTCCAGCGACGAAGCGAATTTGTTCGCCGACATCTGCCGTATTGCAGTCCAGGTAGGCGGACTCAAGGGCTGCGTGGTTTCCATGCTCGACCCGGCGCTAGGCGTTGTGCATCCAGCCGCCTACCAGGGCCTCGACACGGCCTGCATCGCCAACATGGAGGCCTCCCTCCTCGGGCCTGAAAAGATCAGCCCGACCTCGCTTTCGATCCGCGACGGCGTGCGCTACATCTGCAACGATATCGGCGCCGATCCCGAAACCTGCGGCTGGAAAGCCACCGCAGAACTGGCCGGCATCGGCTCGTGCGCGAGTTACCCGCTCCTGCGGGGCAACAGGCCGGTCGGTGCAGTCAGCTTCTATGCCGGCGAGCCCGACTATTTCAGTCCTGACATCGCACAGCTGCTGGACGAAATGGCCATGGACCTGAGTTTCGCTCTGGACAATTTCGAGCGGGAACGACAGCGCCTCGAATCCCTGGAAAAACTGCGCCAGACTGCACGGGTGTTCGAGAGTACGGCCGAAGGCGTCATGATCACGGACAATCAGACCAGGATCCTGGCCGTCAACCGCGCCTTCACCCGACTCACCGGTTTCGAGGAAGCGGAAGTACTGGGCCACACTCCTGCCCTGCTCCATTCCGGTCAGCAGGACCCGGCCTTTTATCAGGTCATGTGGCAGGGATTGACCAAGACAGGCATGTGGCAGGGCGAAATCTGGAACCGGCGCAAGAATGGCGAAATCTACCCGGAGTGGCTGACCATCAGCAGCATCAAGAACGATGCCGGCCTGACGACCCATTACGTCGGCGTGTTCAGCGACATATCGAACGTCAAGCGTGCCCAGGAAGCCCAGGAATTCCTGGCCTACCACGATCCGCTCACCGGTCTGCCCAACCGCTCGCTGTTGCGCGCCCGGCTGGAACACAGCATCCAGCAGGCCGATCGGGACAAGCGCAGCAGCGCGGTGCTGTTCCTCGATCTCGACCGGTTCAAGGACATCAACGATTCGCTCGGTCACACGGTCGGCGACGAACTGCTCCGTCTCGTGGCCGGCAAGATGAGCAAGCTGGTCCGCATCGGCGACACCCTGGCCCGCCTGGGTGGCGATGAATTCGTCATCCTGGTCGAAGACTCCGCTGCGCCGGAACAGGCCGCGACGGTCGCCAGCAAGCTGCTGGCCTTGTTCGACGAGCCGATCATGGTCGGGAGCAGCGAGATCTTTGTCACCGCCAGCATCGGCATCAGCCTGTTTCCAGACGACGGCGCCGATGTCGACACCCTGATCCGCAATGCCGATCTGGCCATGTACCAGGCCAAGGCGAAGGGGCGCAACACCTATCAGTTCTATGAAGCCGAAATGACCCGGCATATCCTGGAGCGTACCGGCCTTGAGAATGCCTTGCGCGGCGCCCTTGGCCGCAAGGAGTTCATGCTTTTTTACCAGCCGCAGGTCGATATCGAAACCGGCGCACTGCTCGGTGTGGAAGCGCTCATCCGCTGGCGGCATCCTGAATTCGGCCTGGTTTCACCGGCGCGGTTCATTCCCGCTGCGGAGGAAATCGGTCTGATTGGTGAAATCGGTGCCTGGGTGCTGCACGAAGCCTGTCGCCAGGCCATGGACTGGAAAAACACCGACCTGGATGTGCCGTGCATCTCGGTCAACCTGTCGGTCCGGCAACTGGAGCGGGAACCTCTGCTTGAACTGGTTGCCCGCATCCTGAACGACACCGGACTGACTTCAGACAATCTGGAACTGGAAGTGACCGAATCGATGATCATGCGCCAGACTGACAACGCGATCTCGGTCCTGAACGGCCTGCGCGACATGGGCATCCGGCTTGCCGTGGACGACTTCGGCACCGGCTACTCGTCGCTCAGCTACCTCAAGCGCCTGCCGCTCAATCGGCTCAAGATCGACCAGTCCTTCGTCCGCGACCTGGCCATGGACGACAACGACCTGGCCATCGTCCGGGCCATCATTGCCCTGGGCAAGAGCCTGGGGCTGGATGTGGTGGCGGAAGGCGTGGAAGACCGGGACCAGGCCGCCTTCCTGCAACGCGAAGGCTGCCGGGTGGCACAGGGTTATCTTTATGGCCACCCGGTCAATGCCGACGAGCTGCACCGGATCTGGAGCAGGAAATCCTGACCCACGCTCAGGGCGCGGGGTTCATGTAGCGCAGGTGCAAGGCCTCGATCTCGGCCAGCATGGTTTCCGGCAGCGGCTTGTCCCAGGCACCCAGATTCTCTTTCAACTGCGCCATTGTGGTTGCACCGATGAGGGTGCTGGCAGCAAACCAGCGCCGGTAGACAAAGGACAATGCCAGCTCGGTCGGTGTCAGGCCGTTTTTGCGGGCCAGCGCCGCATAGGCGGCCACGGCGGGCTGGACGTTGGGTTTTTCGTAGCGTTGGGCAAAGCCCTTGAAATCCGTGACCCGTCCCGCCGCGGAAGGATTATCCAGGTACTTGGCGCTCAGATGGCCGAAGGCCAGCGGCGAATAGGCCAGCAGGCCGATCCGTTCCCGGAAGGCGATCTCGGCCAGGCCGAACTCGAAGCCCCGGTTGATCAGGCTGTAGGCATTCTGGATCGAGACCACTCTAGGCAGGCCAAGCTCGTTTGATAGCCGAATGAACTCCATCACGCCCCAGGGGTGCTCGTTGGACAGCCCCACGTAACGAACCTTGCCCTCCTTGACCAGTTCGGCCAGGGTTTCCAGTTGCTCCCTGATCGGCACCGAATTCACTTCCTGGCCCGGATCGAACTGATAGCGGCCGAACATGGGCACGTTCCGCGCCGGCCAGTGCAGCTGATAGAGGTCGACATAATCGGTTTGCAGGCGTTTCAGCGAACCGTCCAGCGCCTCACGGATATTGGCCCGGTCCAGCGACTTCGGTCCGCCACGTATCCAGGTCATGTTCCGGTTCGGCCCGGCCACCTTGGTAGCGAGGATGACCTTGTCGCGCGGCTGACGCTTGAGCCAGTTGCCGACGATGGTTTCGGTCCGGGTACAGGTTTCGGCCTTGGGCGGCACCGGATACATCTCTGCCGTGTCGATGAAATTGACGCCCTGGGCGAAGGCGAAATCCAGTTGCTCATGCGCCTCGGGCTCGGTGTTCTGCTGGCCGAAGGTCATGGTGCCGAGACAGACGGCTGAAACGTTTAGATCGCTATCACCCAGGCGACGGTATTCCATATCCAGCTCCTCAAGCCAATGCCAGGCTGACCATACGCCTGGCGTCCTCAACAATGGTCTGCAAATGCGCGGCGCTGACAAAGCTTTCGGCGTAAATCTTGTAGATATCCTCGGTGCCGGAGGGGCGAGCAGCGAACCAGCCGTTGGCCGTGGTCACTTTCAGACCGCCGATGGGTGCGTCGTTACCGGGCGCTCGGGTCAGCTTGGCGGTGATGGCATCGCCGGCCAGCGTGGTTGCGGTGACCCGTTCGGGCGTCAGGCGCTTGAAGCCGGCCTTTTCTTCCTTGCTCACCGGGCTGTCGATGCGGGTGTAGAACGGCGCACCGTATTTCGCGGCCAGGTCCTGATAGTGCCGGCCCGGATCCTTGCCGGTGACGGCGGTGATTTCCGCCGCCAGCAGGCCCAGGATGATGCCGTCCTTGTCGGTGGTCCAGACTGTGCCGTTCCGACGCAGGAACGATGCGCCGGCGCTCTCCTCGCCGCCGAAGCAGAGCGAGCCATCCAGCAAACCGGCCGAGAACCACTTGAAGCCGACCGGCACCTCGATGAACTTGCGACCAAGACCATTCACCACCCGGTCGATCAAGGCCGAACTGACCAGGGTCTTGCCCACGGCCGCCTCTTTCGACCACTGCGGACGGTGTGCCAGCAGGTAGGAAATGGCCACGGCAAGATAATGATTGGGGTTCATCAGACCGACCGACGGCGTGACGATGCCGTGCCGGTCGACGTCCGCGTCGTTGCCCCAGGCGATGTCGAACTTGTCCTTGAGGCCAACCAGCGAAGCCATGGCATAGGGACTGGAACAGTCCATGCGGATCTTGCCATCGTGGTCCAGGGTCATGAAGGCAAAGGCGGGATCGACCTTCGGGTTGACCACCTCCAGATTCAGGCCATACCGCTCGGCAATGGGTTTCCAGTACGCCACCGCCGCGCCGCCCATCGGATCGACGCCGATCTTTAGGCCGGCGGCACGAATCGCCGCCATGTCGATCACATTTTCCAGATCGTCGATGTAGGGCGTCATCAGGTCCACGGAATGAGTGGTCGTAGCCGCCAGCGCCTGCGCGTAGGGCAATCGTTTCACATCGACATTGCCCGCCGCCATCAGATCGTTGGCACGCTGCTCGATCCAGCCGGTGACGTCGGTATCGGCCGGACCGCCATTGGGTGGGTTGTACTTGATGCCACCGTCCGGAGGCGGATTGTGGGACGGCGTGATGACCAGACCGTCGGCCTTGGCCGTAGCGTTCCGGTTATGGACCAGGATGGCACGCGAGATCACCGGAGTCGGCGTGAACCCGCCGTCCGCCTGCATCTGCACCTCGACCCTGTTGGCGGCCAGCACTTCCAGGCAGGTCTGCTGGGCCGGGGCCGACAGGGCGTGGGTATCCATGCCCAGGAACAATGGCCCGGTAATGCCCTGGGCGGCGCGGTATTCGCACACCGCCTGGGAGATGGCCAGGATATGCGCTTCGTTGAAACTGCGCTTGAAGGCGCTGCCCCGGTGGCCGCTGGTGCCGAAGGCGACCCGCTGGGCGGGATCGCTGACATCGGGCTGGTCGTGGTAGGCCCTGAGCAGGGCGGCAATGTCGGTCAGGCTGTCGGCGGGGGCCGGGTGTCCGGCGAGGGGGTGGGTCATGCTGGGCTCCGTTGAAACACTTGCTTCAAATGTTACGCTGCCAACATGACGAATGACACCCGATGCATGAATTTGAAAGGGTAAAATCTCCGGAACGGGCATCGCACTTGTCTCCGCCTGAACCTTTTACCTGAAAACCGATCTAGAACCCATCATGAGAATCCGACACGTAGCCGCCCTGGCGCTTGCCCTCCTGCTCAGCGCCTGCGCCCAGCAGCCAATCCAGCCCCCGCCGCCACCGCAACCCAAACCCGTCAAGATCGGCCTGGCCCTGGGCGGTGGCGCAGCACGCGGTTTCGCCCACATCGGCGTGATCAAGGTACTGGAAGCCAATGGCATCAAACCGGATTTCATCGTCGGCACCAGCGCCGGGGCAGTGGTCGGTTCCCTCTATGCATCGGGCCTGAACGGCTTCCAGTTGCAGAACATGGCCTTGCAGATCAAGGAAGACGAACTGACCGACTGGGCCCTGCCCAACCGCGGCGTACTCAAGGGCGAGGCCCTGCAGGATTTCATCAACAAGGCTGTGTCCAACAAGCCCATCGAGAAACTGGCCAGACCGTTCGGCGCCGTCGCTACCGACCTGGATACGGGCGAATTGGTGGTATTCCGACGCGGCAATACCGGCATGGCGGTACGGGCATCCAGCACCGTGCCCGGTGTGTTCCAGCCGACCATCATCAACGGGCACGAATATGTCGACGGCGGGTTGACCTCACCCGTGCCGATTCAGGCTGCACGCGACATGGGTGCGGATTTCGTGATCGCCGTCGATATCAGCCAGACGCCGCGCCGGGGCAAGGTGGGCGGCACGATGAGCGAGTTGCTGCAGACCTTCACCATCATGGGCAACGCCATCAAGCGACATGAACTGGGTGAGGCGGACGTCGTGATCCGTCCCCAAACCGCCAATGTCGGTGCATCCGACTTCGACGATCGCCATCTGGC
>JARLJM010000194.1 GCA_031291185.1 Parasulfuritortus sp.
GAGCCGATCGAGCGGGCCGGGTTATTCATGCGCCACATGGCCGCCGAGTTCAGCCTTGACCATCCTGAAGAAGCGGGGTTTTCTCCGGCCTCGCCGCGCGCGCGCGCCAGGGCCAATTACCTGCGCATGGCCCGTGGCTGGGCCTTCGATGCGGACGGGCTGGAGGGGGCCGTGCTGAAGGGCTGGGTGGAGTCGCGTTTCGGCCTGCTGCCGCGTCATCATGGCGGGCCGATCCGTGATCTGTCGGGCGAGATGTATCGCCGTTATCTGGAGCAGCGTTCAGCCGGGCTGTATGGCACCAACGGCATGGAGGCGCAGCTCGATCTGCTCTACACCTATTCCCAGTACGAGTTGGGCCGACAGCGGCCGGGCGAGACGCACGTCACGCTTTACCGCGGCGTCAACCGCCTGTCCGATCACGAGGCCTTGTCGGAGATGCGACAAGGCCGGGGCGTGATGCTGATGAACAGCCTGACCTCGTTCACGCCGTCACGTGAACGGGCCGACGAGTTCGGCGACTGCATACTGGAAGTGAGCGTGCCGCTGGCCAAGGTATTCTTCTTTCACCGGCTGCTGCCGGGCATGCTCAAGGGCGAGGAAGAATACGTGGTGATCGGTGGACTGTACGAAGTGAGTCAGCCCGGCTGAGGGCAGGCCTCAGGGCACCCTGATCTCGAACACCGCGCCGTTCTCGTTGTAGAGGCGAAGCTCGCCGACCTTGCCCTCGTTCTGGTGAGCCCTGGCGATCAGCCGGGCGAAGCGCAGGCCCAGACCGGTGCCGCTGGTCTGTAGCGTTCGATCCTCCGCCACCGCTTCCAGAATGTGGGCAGGATAGCCGTCGGAGTCGTCGCGCACCGAGATGGCCAGCATGCCGTCGCGTATGCTGGCCCGGATATGGATCTGTTGCCTGGCATAGGAAATCGAGTTGTGGACGGCATTGATCATCGCCATTTCCAGCATGTTGCGGTCGAAGAACCAGATCGCCGGCACCTCGTCATCAACCTCGGCGGTCACCGTCAGAGTTCCTTTCAGTGATCGGGTATGTTGCGCAAGTTCCTGGACGAAGTCCTCGGTAGAGTAGGCATCGACGGCGTTTAGGATGACCCCGCCCTGGCTGTTCTTGTAGATGAGCAGAGACTGCAGCAATCTTTCCGACGTCCTCTGCGCCAGCAGGCGTGCGGCATCGAGCGGTGCGTCGTGGAGTTCCTCGCCGCAATGCGGGATGTTGTCCAGGGTCATGGCCAGCAGCACCAGATTGTTCTTCATCTCGTGCAGCAAGGCTGCGTAGAGGTCGTTATCTTCCATTCAGTTGCCCTGTTCTTTTCCGCGGTGACGCGCTCTTGATACCCAAGGCCGCCTCGACCGAACGCAGTTTGGTTTGCAGTCCACCCAGACGCGGGTGATCCGGGGCCAGGTAGGCCGCATCGTCCAGCAGGAGGCGCACCTGGGCAAGCTCGTGACTCTGGCTCGGGTCCTGCTCCACCAGACGCATCGCGACCCAGGCGGCATTCATCAGGACGCGAGGGTTGCGCGGCGCCTCCTTGGCGGCCTGGAAAAGCTGCCGGGTCGCGCTGATCAGATCGCCGCGCTGGGCCAGCAAGGCCCCTTCCTTGGACAGGCGGACCACATGTTCCGTCGCCTGTTTGATCACGTCCTGAGCCACCTCCGCCTTGCCCGCGTCGTTGTAGATGCTCTTGGCCTTGGCCAGTAGACGTTCGCTGTCATGGGCATTGCGCGCCACTTCGCCGACCAGGGCAGCAGCCTCGTCAGCCAGGCCGGCCTTGAGACAGCCCTCGGCCATGTCGAGCAACAGTTCGGGTTTGCCGGCGGCGCCCAGCTGCTTCATCTTCAGCGCATCTTTCATGTGCCGTTCGGCCTCGGCCGCATTGCCGTTTCGGCTATGGGCGAGGCCCATCATGACTGAAGACACCAGCTTGCCTTCATCGCTTTCCTGGAGCAGCTTGCGGTTATCCTGGATCACCCGCATGGCATCGCTCGTCTCGCCCTGCTCGATGTAAACCCGGGACAGGTTGGCGAAATCGTTGGGCGCCAGAAAGATCGAATACTTGCCCTTCTGCACGGTGGCGTCGAAGGCCGACTCGGCGGTGTTCAAATCCCCGTTGTGATAGGCGACTTCACCCAGCCGGCGTTGCCGGAGGATGGACTTGCCCGAGGTCGACACGCCCCGCTGAAGACTCACCTGGGCCTGCTGGTATTTGTCCTGGGCGATCTGCACATCGGCCAACAAGTCATGGCCCGGAATCAGTTCGGGATACTGAATGACCAGGTCTTCCAGCATCCGCTCGGCTTCGCCCGACTTGTTGCGCAGATGCAGCGTCCGGGCCAGCCCCAGCCGGGCCCAGGGCACCGCGCGCAGGCGGACGATCTCGTTGTACAGTTCACTGGCCTCCTCGAAGCGCCCCATGGCGACCAGAACCTCGCCCTTGAAGCGCATGGCGTCGACCAGGTACTTGGGCTGGGTCTTCATCAATTCGTCGCAACCGGCCAGCGCCGCTTCCATTTCGCCCCGGTCGAAATTGCGGTAAGTCTGCGCAAACGCCTCTTTCTTGGCCAGGATGCCGTCCAGCCGGGAGCGCATGATGTCGGCATTGAAGGGTTTGATCAGGTAATCGTCCGGAGCCAGTTCGGCGGCCGCCACCACTTTTTCGTACAGGCTTTCCGCCGTCACCATCAGATAAACCGTTTCCAGGCCGATCAAGCCCAGGTGGCGCATCTCTTCCAGCAGTTGCTGGCCATCGCGGCTCTCGCCCAGGTTGTAATCGCTGATGATGATGTCGTAGCGGGTGTTCTTGACCCGGCCAAGGGCCTCCGCCGCCGTCGCCGCCATGTCCACCTTGGTCAGACCGAATGCCGCCAGGGCCGTTCTGAACGCGGAGCGCATGTTGGGATAGTCGTCGATGACCAGGGCGGTTTTTGTCTTGTACTCGATCACAGTGTGGCGACAGATACGTTCATAGGGTGGTCATGGCCCGTTTCATCTTGACGGGTTCGCGGGAGTGGCTACCGACTATCATCACCGACCTGCCCCGTGGCATCAAGTCTACAAAACTACCACGCCTGTCGTCTCGTAACTTCATTTCATCCAGGTCGGCCATAACCATGCTCATTAAATGGTATCTTTTGCCCAAGATTATGTTTGCCTCCTAACCATAACTCCATGATTATCCTGACCCATGCCTGACCGCTCCCTGCACGACATCGCCCACCCGCACGTCATCACCGTCACGCCGGCTACGCCGTTGCAGGAGGCACTCAGCCGCATGGAGTCGGAACGCATCAGCTGCCTGGTGGTGGTGGATGAGGGATATCGCCCGGTCGGCATCTTCACCGAACAGGATGCTG
The DNA here is from genome assembly GCA_031291185.1 of Parasulfuritortus sp. Taxonomy (GTDB): domain Bacteria; phylum Pseudomonadota; class Gammaproteobacteria; order Burkholderiales; family Thiobacillaceae; genus Parasulfuritortus. Next base: position 3,364 of record JARLJM010000194.1, read on the forward strand.
TCCATATGGTGGCTGGTGGCCGGTTTGACGGCGCACAAGCCATTTCCGGCGTGATGACCCATCCGGTTCAGGCGCTGCCCGGAAACATGGAATATCACGATGCCTTCCAGCTCATGTCCAATGCCGGGCACCGGCATCTGGTGGTCGTGGACGACCAGGGCAGGCTGGCCGGTATCGCCAGCGAGACCGATTTCTACCACCACCTCAGCGTCGAATATCTGGCCGAGCTCAAGACCGTGGCCGCCGCGATGCGGCTGGATGTGCCGACCCTGGCCGAGGATACCGATCTGGCCGAGGCTTCCCGGATCATGGCGGCACGCCGCCAGGGCTGTGTGGTGGTCGTGCGCGGCGACCATGCGGTCGGCATCCTCACCGAGCGGGATATTGTGCGCCTGGCGCGGGAAGTCGAAGATCCCAACACCGTCAAAGTGGCCGCCGTGATGCGCTTTCCGCTGCTCTCGGTCGCCCCCGACAGCCCGCTTCAGGAGGCCACGCGGCTGATGGACAGCCGCGCCACCCGACGCCTGGTAGTAATCGATGAAGGCCGCCTGGTCGGCCTGATCACCCGGCACGACATCGCCCTGGCACTGGAAACCCGGCATCTGGAATACCTGATCGAAACGGTGGAACGGCAACAGGTCGAATTGACCAAAGTCAGGCAGCAGGCCACGGACCTTGCCCTGATCCGCGACCAGCACATCCAGCTGCAGGTGCTGATGCACGCCTTCGACGCCAGTGCCAACGCCATCGTCATTACCGATGCCAGTGCCAAGATATTGTGGACCAACCCGGCCTTCAGCCGGCTCAGCGGCTATGACCTGACCGAGGTCATGGGCCATACCCCGGGTGAATTGCTGCGCTCCGGGCAGCAGGATCAACCCTTCTACAAGCACCTGTGGGACACCATCCTGTCCGGCCAGGTCTGGCATGGCGAACTCGTCAACAAGAACAAGAGCGGCCAGCTGTATCACGAAGAGCTGACCATCACCCCGGTCCGGGTCGGCGGCAGCGAGATCACCCATTTCATCGCTATCAAGCAGGACATCACCCAGCGCAAGCACATGGAGAGCGAGTTGCGCGAGTCCCAGCTGCTGTTCGCCAGCGTCGCCAATTCGGTACCGGCCCTGATCTGGATGACCGGCCCGACACCCGGCTGCACCTGGTTCAACGAGTCGTGGCTGGCCTTTACCGGACGCACGCTGGAACAGGAGACCGGCTATGGCTGGACGGCGCACATCCACCCCGAGGATTTGCCGGGCCGGCTGAAGAAGTTCAATGACGGCTTTGAGGCCCGACAGGCTTATGCACTGGAATACCGCCTGCGCCGACACGACGGCGAATACCGCTGGATGCTGGGCCAGGCGCGGCCCCGGCTCGACGCCTCCGGCCAGTTCGCCGGCTATATCGGTTCCTGCCTGGACGTCACCGAACACAAGAACCTGCAACTCGAACTGGCCCGCCTGGCCAGCACCGACTTCCTGACCGGGCTGTCCAACCGGCGCCATTTTCTGGAGCAGATGGACATCACGCTGGCGCGCTTCCACCGTCATGGGCCGAACACCGCCCTGATCATGCTGGATCTGGACCACTTCAAACGGGTCAACGACGATTACGGCCATGCGGCCGGTGACGAGGCTCTGCGCCACTTCTCCGAGCTGATCCGGACAACTTCACGGCGCGTCGACCTGCAAGGTCGCCTGGGCGGCGAGGAATTCGCCATCCTGATGCCGGATACGACGGGCGAAGGCGCCATGGAATACGCCGAGCGGCTGCGGCAAGCGCTGGAAAGCAATCCGCCCCGGATCGGTGAGCGTTCGATTCCGCTCACCCTCAGCGCCGGCGTAACCGCCTTCGACGCTGCCGACGCCTCTGTCGATTCGATCCTGCTCCGGGCCGACGATGCCCTCTACCAGGCCAAACGGCTGGGGAGGAACCGGGTCGAGACAATTAAAATCTGATAAAAATATACCAACAAAACATATAACCTAAGTTATATTTGGCTGTCATTATTCTGTTGGTCCCCGCATTTCAGTGCTCATGCTTTCCCGGCTCAACCCTAGTATCCAGAGCTTCCAACCCATCCACCTGCTGGTTGTGTTGGTCGCGTATTTCCTGTTTGGCCGTCTGGGCCTGGCCTTGCCCTATGTCGGCTCGCACATCAGCCTGATCTGGGCGCCGGCCGGCATCGCACTGGCGGCACTTCTGCGCTGGGGACCGCGCATGTGGCCAGCCATCTGGCTGGGTGCCTTCGCCGTCAATCTGTCGATCGGCTCCAGTCCGCTGCTGGCGGCGGGCATCGCCTGCGGCAACACGCTCGGGCCGTGGGCCGCCGCACGCGCGCTGACGTTCATCGGGTTTCACACCGACCTGGACCGTCGCCGCGACCTGCTGGCCTATCTGACCGTCGGCGCTGGTGCCGGCATGGCCATCAATGCCATCAACGGCGCACTGAACCTCTACCTGGCCGGACTGTTGCCGGCCAACCAGGTATTTACCGCCGGGTTGGTCTGGTGGGCAGGCGATGCCTCCGGCGCCCTGATCGCCGGCATTCCCCTGCTGACCCTCCGTCAACGCGCCGTCTTGCAGGCTTTCTCGGGCTGGCGCGGACTGGGCAACCTGATGCTGCTCCTCGCCGCCCTGACCGCCAGCGCCCTGTTCTTCAATGGCGGGATGAGCTGGTCCAGCAGTATCGGGCTGGCCTTTCTGCCGCTCCTGATCCTGATCGGACTGGCGGCACGCGGCGGCATCTGGGCCGCTTCGGTCAGCGTGCTGGGCTTGGCCGTGATCGCCGCCTGGAGCATCGCCCACGGCAACAATCCATTCCATGCCGGTTCGCTGCATGAGGCCCTGGTCCTGCTCTGGTCCTATATGGCGACCATGACCATCGTCACGGTGCTGGTGACCAGCCTGACCACCGAACTGCTGGCCAGCGAGGAACGCTGGCGGTCGGCGCTGGAGGGCAGCCAGTCCGGCGTCTGGGACTGGGATCTGGCGTCCGACCGGATCGTGCTGACCCCACAGCTGGCGGCCATGCTCGGCTGCACGCATCAGGACTGTCTGGGTCGCAAGCATGCACGTGCCTGGGAATCCAACCTCCATGCCGACGACCGGCAGGCCGTCACCAGCGCCCTGCACTCATTGCTTGCCGAGAAGGCCGAGACGGCCGAGGTGGAACACCGTTACCGCAGCCGGGACGGGGCCTGGATCTGGCTCCAGACCCGGGGCCGGGTGATGGCGCGGCATCTGGATGGCCAGCCGTTGCAGATCGTCGGGACCTGCACCGACATTACCGTGCAGAAACGGGCCGAAGAGCAGATGCGACTGTCCGCCACCGTATTCGACCAGAGCAGTGAAGTCATCATGATCACCGACCCCGCCGGGCGCATCGTGAGCGTCAACAAGGCCTTCACCGCGGTGACCGGCTACCGGCGCGAAGAGGCGCTGGGCAACACGCCGGCCATGCTCAAGTCGAACCGGCAGACCCCGCTGTTCTACCGCGACCTGTGGCGCACCCTGACCACCGACGGCTATTGGCACGGCGAGGTCTGGAACCGGCGCAAGAATGGCGAAATCTATCCCAACTGGCTGAGCATCTCCGCCGTCAACGACGACAAGGGCAAGCTGGTCAACTATCTGTCCCTGTCCATGGACGTCAGCCAGCACAAGGCCGCCGAGGACCGGATTCGTCATCTCGCCTATTTCGATGCACTGACCGGCCTGCCCAATCGCCTGCTGCTGCGCGACCGGGCCAGCCAGGTCCTGGCCCACAGCCGGCAGGACAAGGCCGAAACCGCCTTTCTGTTCATCGACCTGGACGACTTCAAGACCATCAACGACTCGCTCGACCATCTGATCGGCGACCATCTGCTGCAGGGCCTCGCCGACCGCTTGCAGCAGGCGTTGCGGATGCAGGACACGGTCGGCCGTCTCGGCGGCGACGAGTTCCTGATGATCCTTCCCGGCGAAGATGGGGCCGCCGCCGCCAAGGTGGCGGAGAGGCTGTTGCAGGTGGTATCGGAGCCGTTCCAGATCGACGGCCATACCCTGAACGTCACCGCCAGCATCGGCATCAGCCTCTATCCCCAGGACGGCGCCGATTTCGACACTCTGCTCAAGCATGCCGACGCGGCGTTGTTCCAGGCCAAGGCACAGCGCCGCAACCTCTATCACTTCTACACGCCGGCGATGAACGAGGCCGCCTACGAGCGGCTGACGCTGGAAAACGCCTTGCGCCACGCCTTGCGCCACAACGAATTCGAACTGTATTACCAGCCCCAGGCGCGGCTCGATACCGGCCGCATCGTCGGCGTCGAGGCCCTGATCCGCTGGAACCATCCGGAATTCGGCCTGGTCGCGCCCGAACGGTTTATCCCCCTGGCCGAGGAAAACGGCCTGATCGCCCCCCTGGGCGACTGGATGCTGCGCGAGGCCTGCCGTCAGGCCAAAAACTGGCAGGATGCGGGGTTGCCGCCGATCGAAGTGGCGGTCAACATTTCCACCTGCCAGTTCGGCCTGACCGATATGGCGCAACGGATCCGCGAGGCGCTGGCCACAACCGGTCTGGCGCCGAAATGGCTGGAGATCGAGATCACCGAATCGCTGCTGGCCGACAATCTGGATGCTACCCAGGCCACGCTGCGCGAGATTCGCGAACTGGGCGTGCACATCGCCGTGGACGATTTCGGCACCGGCTATTCCAGCCTGTCCTATCTGAAGCGCTTCCCGCTGCGCAAGCTGAAGATCGACCAGTCCTTCGTGCGCGACATCATGACCGACCACGACGACCGCGCCATTTCCTCTGCCATCATCAACCTGGGCCAGAGTCTTGGCCTGGTCGTGGTGGCAGAAGGCGTGGAGACCGGCGATCAGCTCGAAATACTGCGCCAGCTGGGCTGCCACAAGATCCAGGGCTATCTGCTCGGCGCACCCATTCCAGCCCGGGAAATCACCGAGCGGTTGACCGTGCTGGCCACCCTCGACCACGGCCAGCCGCACCACCCCGCCATCGCACCGCTCGCGGCGGCAGCCTAGCCGACCCGTCTAGTCACCCGCACCAACTTGGCTCGCCTAGGCACCCATCGTGGTGCAGGCGACGCCCGTTCCGCGCCGAAATCCATCCCGCGCGGTAAGATTCAGGGTCCGGCATGTATCTTGCTGTCCCAATCCAGAAACCGATCTCGAAGAAAACGCCATGCACACCCACGACAAGGATTTACGCGCCCGTGAACGGCTGCTCAGCCTGCTGCTCTCGCGTGTCCTGAAAAGCGAGCTGCCCCGTCCGACCTATGAAGCGCTGGCCACACTGCGCAAAGGCTTCGTCGCGCTGCGAGACCGGCCCGATCCAAAGTTGCATGCGAGCCTCGATGAGCTGATCGAGAGCCAGCCACCGGAAACCCTGTCGAGCATCATCCGTGCCTTCAACCTGTATTTCAGCCTGCTCAACATCGCCGAGGAAACCGCCCAGTTGCGCCGCCGCCGGCATCTGGTCAAGCTGGAAGGACACATGTGGGCCGGTTCGTTCCACGACACCCTGCTGAACCTGAAGCAGCAGGGCATTCGCGCGGACGAATTGCAGACCCTGCTCGGCCGGCTGTGCTACCTGCCCGTGCTGACCGCCCACCCGTCCGAGGCCCGGCGCCGGACCATCAAGGGCGCGCTGCGCAACATCTTCCTGTCCATGGAAAACCTGGACGATCCGCGCACCCGGGGCATGTACCGCGATGAGGCGGTCGAGGCGCTGGCCAACCAGATCCGCGCCCTGTGGAAGACCGACGAGGTGCGCTCCTTCAAGCTGGACGTGCGCGATGAAATCGATTCGGGTCTGTCCTATTTCCCGCAATCCCTGTTCCAGGCGGTGACCCAGGTCTACCGGAATTTCCACAAGGCCGTGCGCAACGTGTATGGCGACGAAGCGGCCGATGCATTGCAGTCGCCGGCCTTCCTGCGCTTCGGCTCCTGGATCGGCGGCGACCGCGACGGCCATCCGGGCGTCACCACCGACGTGACCGCGCTGGCCTGGCGCTCCCAGGCCAGGATCATCCTCGCCGAATACCTGCGCCGGCTGGACCGGCTGTTCGACCAGCTCAGCCTGTCCGACCGCCTGTGTCAGCCATCCGACGCCTTCCTCGCGAGCCTGTCCGAGGACGCCCTGATCGCCAGCCGGATGTTCGGCGGCAAGCCCAATCCCCATCCTCAGGAACCCTACCGGCGCAAGATCGAGGTCATGCAATACCGCATCCGGCGCAACCTGGACCTGATCCGCAGCGCCATCGCCGGCGACACGCGCGGACTCGATCAGCCCGGCTATGCCAATGCCCGGACTTTCATGCAGGACCTCCTGCTGATCCGCGATTCGCTCGCCAGTCACGGCGATGCGGCGCTGGCCCGAGGGGAACTGCAGGATCTGATCCGGCTGGTGGAAACCTTCGGCTTCCATCTCATGCAACTGGACGTGCGCCAGGAATCGAATCGGCACAGCGAGGCCGTCGCCGAGATGCTCGGCCTGGCGCTGAAGGTCGATTACAACGCACTGGACGAGGCCGCCCGGATCGAGCTTCTGGCCGACGCCATCGCCAATCCTGCCGCCCTGCATTTCGATTCGGCGAGCCTGTCCGAGGCCAGCCAGGAAATCCTGCGGGTATTCCAGCTCATCGCCCACATGCGCCTGGAACTGGGCCCGGACTGCTTCGGCCGCTATGTCATTTCGATGACCCATACCGCTTCGCATGTCATGGAGGTGATGCTGCTGGCCTCCCAGGCCGGCCTGGCCGGCCGGCTGGCCGGAGGCTGGTATTGCCATATCGGCATCTCGCCCCTGTTCGAGACCATCGACGACCTGAAACACGCCGAAGCGGTGCTGGAGCAGCTCTATTCCCAACCGATCTACCGGAATCTGCTGGGCGCCTACGGCGAAGGCCAGGAGGTGATGCTGGGCTATTCCGACTCGTGCAAGGACGGCGGCATCCTGGCCTCGTCCTGGCATCTGTACGAGGCCCAGAAGCGCATCATGGCCCTGTCCGACCGGCACGATGTGCCCTGCCGGCTGTTCCATGGCCGGGGCGGCACCCTGGGCCGGGGCGGCGGCCCCACCCACGAAGCCATCCTGGCCCAGCCGCCGGGCACCGTGCGCGGCCAGCTCAAGCTGACCGAACAGGGCGAAGTGCTGTTCTACAAGTACAACAACATGGAAACGGCCGTCTACGAGCTGACCCTGGGCGTCACCGGCACGCTCAAGGCCAGCACGCATCTGGTCCGCACGCCCGCCGTGGACCGCAAGGACTACCTGGCCATCATGGACGACCTGGCGGCCCAGGGCGAAGCGACCTACCGCGAACTGACCTGCAGCACGCCGGGCTTCCTGGACTATTTCTACGAGGTCACGCCGGTCCAGGAAATCGCTCTCCTGAACATCGGCTCGCGCCCCTCCCACCGCAAGAAGGGCGACCGCTCCCTGTCCTCCGTGCGCGCCATCGGCTGGGTGTTCGCCTGGGGCCAGTCGCGCCACGCCCTGCCCACCTGGTACGGCATGGACAGCGCCATCGAGCGCTGGCGCGGCACCGACCCGGCCCGCCTAGGCAAGCTGCAGACCATGTACCGGGACTGGCCCTTTTTCCGGACCCTCCTGTCCAACGCCCAGATGGCGCTATACAAGTCGGACATGAGCATCGCCCGCGAATACGCCGGCCTTTGCCTGGACCGGGAGGCCGGCACTCGCATCTTCGATCTCATCCGGCAGCGACACCAGAACACCGTCCGGCAGATCCTCCACGTCGCGGATGTCAGCACGCTGCTGGAAGAAAGCCCGCAACTGGCCACCTCGCTTGCGCACCGCAATCCCTACCTGGACCCACTCAACCACATCCAGGTGATCCTGCTGCACAAGCTGCGCGCCAGCCAGGACGGCGAAAATCCCTGGCTGGAACCGCTGCTGCGTTCGATCAACGCCATCGCGGCAGGGATGCGGAACACCGGATGAGCACATGCCTGCCGGGCGGCTTGGGTAAAATGGCCTGAACCCAAGCGAGCATGCCATGACCGAATCCCTGCAAGACGCCATCCTCCGCCAGCGCTCGATACTGAAGGGCTGGCTGGCTTCATCCCTGACAATCCTGGCCGAAGGCTGCCGCGATGCCTGGCCGGACCGTGCGGCACTGGAACGGCGGCTGGAAGAGGGCATGGCCGAACTGCCCTACTGCAAATACCTCTACGTGCTGGATGACCGGGCCCGGCAGATCACCGCCAACCTGTCGCGCCGCGGCCTGTTGCCCGAGCACTTTGGCCGCGACCGGAGCGAGCGCCCCTACCTGGCCGAAGCGCTGGCCGGCGCCCGTTCGTCGCTATCCGAAGCCTATATCAGCCGCAACGCGCGACGGCCGACCCTGACCGCGATCCAAGCCATCGAAACCGCCGATGGCCGGTTGCTGGGCTATCTGGGTGCCGACTTCGACCTGCGCGAACTGCCCGCGACCCAGGCCCTGTATCGCCAGCCTGAACACTGGGTTCAATTGCGCGGCGACCCGGCCATCCGTGCCGGCCTGTTCCACCAGGCCCGTACCGACAGCCTGATGGACCAGCGCATCGACCCGGTGCTCGACCTGATCCGGGAGCTGATCACCGGCCACGGCGCATTCCATGCCAAGCTGCACTTCTCCAGTTCGCGCGCCACCATCTGGACCCTGAACGACCCGTACAGCTATCACATCCACGGCATCGACGAGCTGTCCGACCCCAACCTCTGCATCGCCTATCCGCCCTGTCCCTATCCGGCCAAGGCCATCGTTCCCGAGAACCGGGTGCGCGACGTATTGCAAACCTTCAAGGCGCTGCGCTTCATGGATGAAACGCTTTATCTCCGTTCCGGCTCCCTGAACATCTTCAACGGACTGGTCGGCCTGACCTTCTCCTGCGACGGCTCGCACTACATGCCGTGGGACGAGTTCCTGACCAAGAACCTGGGTTTCTGGCTTGGCAACACCGCCCAGGCCTGATGTCCAGGGCGCGGGGAATTTCGTACCAGCGCCGGCAAGAGCCCAAGCCCTCACGCTATGATATCGGCATGATTGTCCGACCCGACCTGCGTTCCGGCCGCTTCTGGCTGCTCACCCTCGGCCTGGCCGCCACCTATTGGGGTCTGGTGGAAAGCACGGGTCGGCTGTTCATTGCCTATGGCCTGTTCCCGGCGCCCTTCTGGCCCGCCGCCACGGTCGCCATGGTCGGCATCTGGTATTTCGGGGGTGCGGCCTGGCTGGGCATCTTTCTCGGCGCCACCCTGGCCAACTGGTTTTATCCACCCGTCTCGCCACCGTTCTGGGTGGCGGCGACAATCGCGGCCGGCAGCCTGGCCGGTGCCATTGCCGCCAACCGGATACTGAGTCCGCGCTTTGGCGACCCGGCGCCGTTCGAGCGCACGCGGCACCTGGTCCGGTTCCTGATCGGGGCCGGACTCTGTCTGCCTGCCATTGCCGCCACGGTAGGGACGGCGGCGATAGCCCTGGCCTTCGGCACACCCGCCGAGGGCCTCGTCAATGCCTGGCTCAAGTGGACGATCGCCGATTCGGCCGGTGCGCTCTGTTTCTCGCCCATCCTGATGCTGATGCTCCGGCCGGGCCCGGACCGGGATGTCGTCCGGATCACCACGGAAACCTTCCTGGCCGGCCTTGTGACCACATTGTTGGCGGTCTGGGTCTACTGGTTCGCCGATGTCGACACCTATGCCGTCCATGCCCTGCCGTATCTGCTGGCCCTGCCGCTGGCCTGGGCCGCGCTGAAGTTCGACCTGCGCGTCACCGCGACGATCCTGCTGATCAAGGAAACCGTCGCCCTGTTCGGCACCCTTGAAGGCGTTGGTGCACTGAACGCCACCGGAGATCCGTATCCCATCGGCACACTGGCCCTGATCCTGGTGGCGACCAATGTCAGCGTTTTCGTGGTGAATGTGCTGGTGACCGAACTGCGGCGCAAACAGAAATCCCTCAGTGCAAGCAACAAACGGCTTGAGGCGCAGGTCCACGAACGCACGCTGAAGCTCGCGGCCAGCGAGGCCCGCTACCGCAGCTATTTCAACGCCAGTCTGGTCGGCCTGGCGGAGATCGCTCCCGACGGACAGTGGGTCCAGGTCAACAATCACCTGCGCTTCATGCTCGGCTACCTGCCACAGGAACTGGAGCGCATGACCTGCTTCGACATTACCCACCCCGATGACCGCGCGACCCAGGCGGAGCGCTTCAATCTCATGCGTGCCGGCAAGCTGGAAGCCTATCTGCTGGAACTTCGGCTGGTGCGGAAGAATGGTCTGGCGATCCAGGTCATGTTCTCGGCACGCGCCGCGCGCACCCTGGATGGCGCGCTCGATTATGTCTTCGTGGTCATCGACGACATCAGCCAGCGCAAGGCCATGGAGGAAGAACTCCAGCGCAAGGCCACCCTGGACTACCTGACCGGGCTGGCCAACCGCCGCCATTTCACCGACCTGGCCAACAAGGAAATCGGCCGCGCCGAACGAAATGGATCGGCGATCTCCTTCCTGATGTTCGACGTGGACCGGTTCAAGTCGATCAACGACAGCTATGGCCACCCGGTCGGCGACACCGTCCTGGAAAACCTGGCCGATCATTGCCGGGACAGCCTGCGCGGCTTCGACATCATCGGCCGGGTCGGCGGCGAGGAGTTCGCCGTGCTCCTGCCGGACACCCAACTGGATGGCGCGCTGGAGATTGCGGAACGTCTCCGCCGGTCCGTTGCCGGGCTGGCGATGAAGGGCGCCGGAGATGTCAGCCTGCCGCCCGTCACCATCAGCATCGGTGTAGCCATGCTGCACCCGGGGGAAAAGCTCGAACAGCTTTTCTCCCGTGCCGACGCCGCGCTCTACCGGGCCAAGCAGGGTGGTCGCAACCGGGTCGAGGCAGCCCCGGAAATCACTCAAACCGCGCCGTAAATCGCCCGCTTCGCCTCGATCGTGCGGGTCAACGCCTCGTCCAGGCCGACTGCCTCATACTTGGGCTTGTACCCCTTGAAGGCCTCGAACAGGGTCAGCACCTTCTGACCCGCGCTCTGGCCCTTGAAGTCGCCCTTGTCCAGGCCAAGTTCGTCGACCATCTCGTTCCAGACCATGCCATCGGCCATCGGGAGCATGACCACGTCCACCCCATCGACCGTGACGATCATCGGCTTGGCGATATTGACCACATAGATCACCACGCGCACGCCCGGCGCGAAATCGGCCTTGTATTTGTCGAGCAGGGTCGTTATATCGGCCAGGTTGTCCAACGAGCCGACCAGCATCACGATCTTGTCGGCCTGGGCGAGCAACGCCGTGCCGATCAGGCTCAGCACGGGCGGCTTGCGCCGGCCCTGGGCGTCGGCGATCTCGCCCTCCACCACCACCAGGTCGCCCCGATAGGCCGCCCAACCGGCGCCGAAGCTTTCCTTGAAATTGGAGTTGTAGAGCAGATAGTTTTTCTCGTAGTCGTCCAGCAGCATGATGTTCCCCTTGGGAGAGTAAATAACCGAAAGGGACATCGCAAAATCAGGGCCAGGCCGGAAACCTGCATCACGACTGGGGTTGACGCTCAACCCGGCTGCCGATGTGCGCCAATGCCGGGGCCATTGTCACGAATGCGACAAGGCATGGCGACCGGGAAGGCCCATCGGGACAGGGATTCAGTCCAGGCACGGGTTTTGCGGATACAGAGAATCACTTGCCCAGTCAGGAGACACCCGTGCCCGATATCTTTGCCCCCATCCTGTCCGGTCTGCATGACGGCTCCGTCACCCCCTACCTCGGGGCCCGCGCCCTGAGCGGAGTGATCGACCCCGCCAGCGGCCAGGCCATCCCGGCCGACAGCGACAGCCTGATCCTGGCCATGAACAACGGTCAGCCGATGGCGCCCAAGCTGATGTACGAATTCCCCCGCGCTGCGATGAACGTGGAGCTGAAACGGGGCCGCAACGCACTGACCAAATTCCTCGACCGCACCTATCGCGACACGACCTGGAGCGGCTCGGCACTGCACACCTGGCTGGCCGACCAGAAGCTGTCCTACATCGTCGACACCAACCGGGACACCCTGTTGCAGAAGGCCTATGCCGCGACGCCGCACACCCTGATCGTCGGCGTCGCGCGGATCACCGCCGCCGCTTACCGGTTCAAGCTGTTCCAGTACGATGGCGCCGTCTACCAGTCCATCGACCCCGAGGCCGTCGACATCAGCCTGCCTGTGCTGTTCAAGCCGCTGGGCACACCACTGCCGGAATCCAACTACATCGCCTCGGATGCCGATTTCGTCGACTACATCACCGAGCTGATGGGCGGCTTCGCCATCCCGCCCTTCCTCAAGCGCATGCGTCAGGGCCGCAAGTACCTGCTGCTGGGCATGCGCCTCAACCGCGACACCGAGCGCATGGTGCTGGCCGACATCATCTTCGGCCATGCCGGCGGCTGGGCCCTGATCCCCAATGCCAACGACAAGGAAAAGCGCTTTCTGGACAAGATCGGCATCGAACTGGTCCAGGCCGATGTCTCCGATTTCCTGGCCGCCGTCGAAGGCATGCAGACCCTGGAGGCGGCCTGATGAACTGGAACGACGCGACGGACGCGCTCGGCATCGACGAGATGGATCAGACCCATCGGGAATTCACCGCCCTGGTGACCCTGCTGAGCGAGGCCAATGACGCCGAATTCGTCGCGCTGTTCGGCAAGCTGCTCGACCACAGTCGCCAGCACTTCAGCAACGAAGGCCGGCTGATGCGCATCTCGCGCTTTCCCGCATTGGGCGAACACGAAGGCGAACACCACCGGGTCTACGCCGACCTGGTGCAGATGAACCGTGCCGTGCAGCGCGGTCGCCTGATGCTGGCCCGCGCCTACGTCAGGACGGGACTGACCGAGTGGTTTGCGCTGCATCTCAGCACCATGGATGCCTCGCTGGCCGCGCACCTCAAGCGCACCGGCGAGTCGCGTGCGACGCTGACCGGAATGGCATTGCCGGTTCTTACTTAAAGCCACAACCGGTGGGTGCAGTAGTCAAAAGCGCAATGAACCTGAGGACTAAACCGCTCGCGCGGCATGGGGTAGCGAGCCGCTGAGGTCATTCATTTGAAAGGCATCAGAGCCGGCCCCATGGTAGAACCACCAGGGCCGGCCAATTCAGGCATGGTGCGCCGATTTTCAGGAAAGAAGAGAACTCGGTCAGCTACAGACGCAGGAACATGTTTGGCCAGAACGGTCAATGACGTAACGAAGTCACCTGATTCATCACATAACTTGCAAACCAGATTAACGATCTTTGCCGTACGCAAATCCGTGCGTCGAATTGTCACAATTATCCACGCGATAAAAATTTTGTCTTTGCTGATTTTAACCAATTTCGCTTACTGGCCGGTTACGGTTAGCCCAATCTCGGCATTCCTATGGCCATAGCTGGTTAGCAGATACAAAGCCGGGGCGATAACTGTCAGCCGCGTTAAGCAAAGACAATTCTCGATAAGTTACCGAATGGGTTGGCCTACGACCACCTCTGCCAGACGAACTTGATTTCCATTTTCCTCAGCCGTGCAATGGACCTACCGAAATGGATCCTCAGACCAATGTGGTTGGCCAGTGCCGCCTGGGCATGACGAGCGAGGGAGCAATAGTTTTGTCACGCCTGTTTTGGAGGGCACAGGAAGGTTCGACTCTCACAACGACACGTTCTTGAGGGCCTTCCATAGTCGGGTTATTGGCGTTCATATCCGTTGCAGGGTGTTGGCCGAAAAACAAGGTACGGAGTAGGTAGCGCATTTGGATGCTCCTGTTGTGCGTGGCCAACGGGACTACGAGGCTGAAAGGTGAGTGCTGCTCGCGTCGGCCAATCGGGGTCGCCAAATATGCTCTTAGGCATTCATCGATTCAATTTCCCAAAAGCACTAGCTAACCATGACTTTGGTTATAGGTGAATTCCGGGAGTGAGGTTGTTCGAGGTGCAGATTCAACGTGCTGCGCCAGATGCCCTATTTTGCTTTCTCTGCGCCTCATTCTTCCCGGCTCAGATAGCGCATGGCGAGGGTGCGGCGGCTGATTTGCAGCCGGTATCGCCAAGCGCCGGCGGGCGGTCCTAACCGGGCAGACGGCACGCCACTGCCGCCAGCAATTCTTCCAGCGCTCGCGCCAGGTCGAGCGCGCGCGCCCAGGCCACCGGGTCGCCCGTTTTGGCCAGCATATTGACCTCGTACGCCAGACCGCTCACTCGGTCGGCCATCATGTTACCCGCCACGCCTTTCAGATTATGGGTCAGCAAGGCAAGCGCCCTGGCATCACCATTCTTTGCAAGCGCACGCAACCGGGCCGGTGTGTCGCGGTGACTGTCGAGCAGAATTTCGCACAGCTTGGCAACCAAATCCGACTTCCCCGGGAAAACAGCTTCCAACGCCGCCCAGTCTATCGGCAGATCGGTCTGACAGGCGCCGCCAAGGGGTTTATCGCCAGACGGCACGCCCGGCGCGTCGACATGCCGAACCAGTGCCAGGACGGCCGCGACTAGGTCGTCCATGTTCACAGGTTTGCCGATATGTGCCGACATGCCGGCGGCCAGACAGCGCTCTCGCTCATCCGCCTGTGCGTAGGCAGTCAACCCGATGATCGGCAAGGCCGGCGCCAGCTCGCGAATCCGACGGGCGGCCTTGTAACCATCCATCTCCGGCATTTGCACATCGGTAATCACGAGGTCATAGGCGGCCAGGCCGTCTTGTTGCAGCCGCTCCACCAGTTCACGGCCGTTTTCCATGCAGACCAAATCCGCTCCGGCCATTGCCAGCATCTCGCGTAACACCACGCGATTGAGCTCGTTGTCCTCTGCCGCCAGTATCCTGACTCCTGCCAGGCTGCCCTCGGCTGGGGCATGCTCTACTGCCGGCTCCGGCATTTTCCCAGCCAGCAGGCCGAGCACATGGCGCGCCCTCGATGGCCAGTCGAGCAAATACAATCGGTCGCGCAAATCGGCCGGGATCGCGTACATACCGCCCGGCGGCGTCACCGCGGCCAGGCGCAGTCCCGCCGCCATCGCCACCTTGATCTGGCCGAGCAGCTTGCCCTCCAGCGCCGCATAAGGCAGCACGACCAGCCCGGCGTGCTCGGCAAGCGCCGTATTGGCCGGGGCGATTTCAACGGTCACGCCTCGTCGCGCCAGGGCCTCGGACAAACTGTCGGCACAGGCCAATCCCACGATCTTCACCGGCTCCGTACCCAGGATGGGCTCCTGCAACACCACATCGGTCACCGGCAACCTGAATTCAAACTCGGTGCCCTCTTCCGGCACGCTGCCTACGCTGATCGAGCCTCCCATCATGTCAGTCAAACGCTTGCTGATGGCCAATCCCAGGCCTGTTCCTCCAAAACGACGGGTAGTGGACGCATCGGCCTGTTCGAACGGGGTGAACAGAAGCTGGACCTGCGCTTCGGTCATCCCGATGCCGGTGTCAGTCACGGTGAACACCAGACTATCGCCGTCCAGTCGCACGCCCAGATATACCCCGCCCTGTTCGGTGAATTTCACGGCGTTGGACAACAGATTGACCAGTACCTGGATGATGCGCAGGGCATCGCCCTGGAAACTCTCGGGCAACGGTGCGATTTCGTCCACCAGGATATCAATGCCCTTGACCCAGGCGCGAGGAGCAACCATATCCACGGCGCGGTCGATAACCTGACCCAGGTTCACGGCATCCAGTTCCAGCTGGAGCTTGCCTACCTCGATCTTGGAAAAATCCAGGATGTCGTTCACCAGGCCCAGCAAAAGCTGTCCCGCGTCCAGGATGGAGGCGAACCGCGACAACGACTTGGGTACCCGACTTTCCCGCAGGCCCAGCTGCGCCATGCCCAGCACGGCATTGAGCGGGGTGCGGATTTCATGACTCATGTTGGCCAGGAATGCGCTCTTCGTTTGCACAAGCCGCTCCGCCTCCTTCAGCGCCGTCTCTCTGGCCGCCTCCATGAGTTTCAATTCGGTGATGTCGCGGCCAATGGCCAGCACGCCAGTCACTTCGCCGTCCAGTCCGTGCTCTGCCACCATTCGGACATGATGGACCCGCCGCCCATCCAGCGCGCACCTGTCGGATGAGGCTTGTGCATCCGTCAGCCACTGTCGGTAAAGGGATTCGGGGCTGATCTCGATATTGCGCTCCTCCCCGGTTTCCAGCACCGCCTCGAATGCCCGCATGAATGCCGCAGCCTCCCTGTTTTCCGGATCGCAAAACGAAATCGATTTCCCAAGTAGCTGGGCAGCGTTCATGCCCAACGTGCGTTCCAGGGCTGGATTGAGGTAAGCAAGCCTGCACTTCCGGTCATAGCGGGCAATGTTGTCGGGCATGTTTTCGGCCAGGGCGCGGAATTCACGCACACTTGCCTGCAATCGTTCCTCCGCACGCTTGCGTTCGGTGTTGTCGACGAAACTGAGCACCACGCCGACAACACTGTCGCCTAGAGTCATCGGATGCGTGGACAGGATCACCTCGACGGGATAACCGGCTGCATGCCAGAACACCTCTTCCACTCCGATGATCGCTTGGTTCTTCCGCAAGGCAAGGCTGGCGGGGCATTCCCAATCCGGATAGGACGTAGCGTCGGGATGTTGATAATGCCAAAGCTGGTGGGCATCCTGACCAATGACGCGATCATGGGGATAACCGAGCATCTCGCATGCCGCAGGGTTGATGAAGGTGATTCGGCCATTCCGGTCCAGACCGCACAATCCGGCGGCGCTGGACTCCAGAATCATCCCCGCCTGGGCCTCGGCCTCGAACAGATCGGCGGTGCGCACCGCCACCAGTTTCTCCATCTGGACTTGCTGGTTTGCCCGCGCCGTTTCCTGTTCCTGCTCGCGCGTAGCCACTTCCTCGCGGTCTTCGAGCAACTGACGCGACATGGCATTGAAGACAATCGCCGTCTCCGCCAGTTCATCGTGCCCGTATATCGGGATTTGATAGCCCAGCTCCCCGTCCTGAACCCGCTTGGCCCCCTCCCTCAACAAGGCCAGTTGCCGGGTCAGGTAGACCCCCAGAGCCATGGAAAAGAGGCTGATCAGGAGGACGCCGCCCGCTGCGATTCCGAGGCTCCAGTGCCGGGCCTGCGCCAGGGTTTCCTGGAGAGGTGCCACATCGATGCCCAGTTCGATGCGCCCCTGTGCTCTTTCACCCGCGTCCGTGGTTCGGCTCACGTCATAGATATGATCCCGCACCCGCCTCAAATCGCCGTCAGCCAGGAACGGCCGGGACAGGGCGGCCACCGAACCGGAAGCCGCCAGGACACGCCCCTGCGCATCCAGGATACGGACATATACGATGCCGGGATTAGCGATGAAAGCTTCAGTCTCGGCGTGCAGGTGCGCCAAATTGGAATTGAGCATCTCGTTTCTGGTTATGGCGACGAGGTGATCCAACACGGCCCGCGCATGGTCCTGAAGCTGGCGCTCATTTGACACTTCCAGGAAACGCAGGGTGCTGACAAGCAGGATCGCCAGCAGGACGGCCTCCAGCAGGGCGAGGCCAAGTATGGTCTTGAGCCGGAAGGACATAACCTATCGTCACCTGCTCAAATTAGGCTGACCGGATTAAACACCCTGCGGCAGAACAAATATTTTTCTGTCAATTCGCCCCCGTTTATTTTAATGGTGGATTAATCCCACATTCCTATAATGGGCATCCTAGGTGTTTAACGGCGAATGTCCAATTTTCCGTAACAGCCAGTCTCGAACTGGATACACAAGGAGGTAAAAATAATGAGCAAACCTGTGACCAAGGCCAGAATCCTGGTAGTGGACGACGAGCCTGTTAATTTGGCGCTGGTAGCCGGAATACTTGCAGACGACTACCTACTCCTGGACGGGGCAACGAGCGGTACCGAGGGCCTTGCCCGAGCCAGGGCCGAACAACCCGATCTGGTACTTACGGACATCGCCATGCCTGACCTGACCGGTTATGACCTTTGCCGCGCCCTGAAAGAAGACCATGAAACCGCCGCCATCCCGGTGATCTTCCTGTCCGGCGCAGTCGGCCTGGATGAGCACCTGGCAGGCCATGATGCAGGCGGCGAGGATTTTCTGGCCAAACCATTCAAGCCCGCCGAATTGTTGTACAAGGTTGCCAATGCGCTGCGCCTGGCCGGCGAAAAGCACCGCCTGGCGTCGGATGCCAACCAGGCATTTCACACTGCCATGGTCGCCATGTCCTCCGCCGCCGAATTGGGTGTGGTGCTTAACTTCGTGCGCAACAGTTTTGCCTGTTCCAGCTATGTCGAACTTGCCGACCTCATCGTCTCGACATGCTCCGAATTCGGGCTCAATGCCTGCGTTCGGTTGTGTGGCCGCAACGATCCGGTGTCGCGCAACCGGTCCGGCGTATCGTCCTCATTGGAGGCTGGCATCCTCGAACACATGGCCGGATTCGGACGCATCGTCGATTTCAGCCAGCGCACGGCCATCAATTACGACACCGTCACCCTGATGATCATGGACATGCCCCGCGACGATGCCGAGCGATACGGACGCCTGCGGGATCACCTCGCGACCCTCTGCGAATGCGCCGACGCGCGCGTCCGGTCAATGGATGACGCGCTCGATGTCGACGCCAAGCGTCGGATGCTGGCAGACCTGGTCGACAACACCCGGACTGCGCTAACCGATATCGACCAGCGCCATCGCCACAACCAGAACAACGCGCGCGTGATCATGCATGGCATGCTGGCCACCATCGAGCAAAGCTTTTCCCGTCTCGACCTGACCGACGAGCAGGAAGACTACATCGCCGACGTAATGCGCGCCGCCGTGCAACGCGTCATGGATCTCTTTGCCCAGGGCCTGGCCATTGACGACCATCTCAGGACGGTGAGCAGCCTGCTTGGTGACTCACTCAAAATCAACAGAGCGAGCCCGCTCAATCCCTCACCATCCGTTCCACCTTGATGTCCAGTTTCTTGACCCGGTGCCACAGGCTACGCTCGGTGATGCCCAGCTGCCGGGCCGCCTGGGCCTGAACGCCGTTGCAGGCCGCCAGCGCAGAAACAATGGCGCGCCGCTCCCGCTCCTCCAGCCAGGCATCGAGTCCCTCGGGGCCCGGCCCGGCCGGCTCCGCCCCGGCGGCTGGAGCGAAGCCTTCATGCAGGCGGTCGGGCAGATCGTTGAGGTCGATCAGGTCGCCCCGGCAGGAGAGCAGGGCGCGCTCGACCGCATTGCGCAACTCGCGCACATTGCCCGGCCACGGGTAGCGGCTGAGGGTCGACAAGACTTGTTCGGTAAAGCCCAGGACCGGCTTGTCCATTTCCGAACGCAACTCGGCCAGGAAGGCCTCGGCCAGATCGGGCACGTCTTCCAGACGGTCGCGTAGCGGCGGTACCCGGATGGTGTACACGTCGAGCCGGTAATAGAGATCTTCGCGGAAGCGGCCGTCGCGTACCCGCTTCTGCAAATCACGGTTGGTGGCGGCGAGGATGCGGACATCCACCCGCCGGATCGAGTCGCTGCCGACCGGGGAAAACTCGCGTTCCTGCAACACCCGCAACAGCTTGCCCTGCAGGGCGATGTCCAGGTCGCCGATCTCGTCCAGGAACAGGGTGCCGCCATTGGCCTGCTCCAGCCGGCCCAGGCGGTTCTGGTTGGCACCGGTGAAGGCGCCGCGGACATAGCCGAACAGTTCGCTCTCCATCAGGTCGCGCGGGATGGCCGAGCAGTTGAGGGCCACCCAGGCCTGGTCGGCGCGCGGCCCGCGTTCGTGGATGCTGCGCGCGACGGCCTCCTTGCCGGTGCCGCTCTCGCCGGTGATCAGGACGTTGGTGCGGTAGGGCGCGACCTGCCAGATCTCCTCGCGCAGGCGGCGCATGACCGGACTCTCGCCGATCAGCCTGCGGCGCGGCCGGGCATCGCTGACCACCGCATGCAGGCGCTGGTTTTCGCGCATCAGGTCGTGCAGGCGCAGGGCACCCTGGATGGCGAGCAACAGCTCCTCGGCCTCGAATGGCTTGGTCAAGTAGTCGGCGGCGCCGGCCTGGATGCACTCGATGGCGGAGCGGATGGAACCGAACGCGGTCAGCACGATGACCGGCACCTCCGGCCGTTCCTTCTTGCATTGTGCGACCAGTTCCTCGCCGCGCATACCGGGCAGCTTGAGGTCGGTGAGCACTACCGCCACCTCGGGATTCGCCAGTTGTTCCAGTGCCTTTTCGGCCGTCTCAGCGCTCAGCACGCGGAAGCCGGCGTCTTCCAGGGCCATGCGGATGACCACTTGCATGTTGCGTTCGTCTTCGACGACCAGGATGGTGTGCTGTTGCATCAGACTCCTTCTGCGGCCATCGGAAACCGCATGACAAAACTGGCCCCGCCATCGCGCCCGGGGGCATATTCGAGGCGGCCGCCATTGGCTTCGACCAGGGTGGTGGTGATGGTCAGGCCCAGCCCGCTGCCCTGTTCCTTGGAGGTAAAGAAGGGCTCGAACAGGCGCGGCACGCGGTCGATCGGCACGCCGGGACCATTGTCCTCCAGGGCCAGGCACAGGGTCGGGCCTTCCAGCCAGGAATGCAGGGTCAGCACGGCCGACGCCGCGCCGATGGCTTCTAGGGCATTGTTGAGCAGATTGGTCCAGGCCTGTTGCAGCAGTTCGGCGTCGGCCTGGATCTGGCGGTCGCCATGACCGTATTCGCGATTCACCACCACATCCGGCCGGCCGGCGAGCCGGTAGCGTACCGCCGCCTCCAGCGGTTTCTGCAAGGGAATGGCGGCGAACTGCGGCTTGCGATGCTTGGCCAGTTGCTGGAAATCGCGCAGCAGGCCGTTCAGGCGGGACGCTTCCTCGCGAATCATCCGGGTCAGATCGGACTGGCGTTCCGGGTCGCCCGCCGCCTTCTCCAGCAACTGGGCCGCGGTGTTCAGCACCCCGATCGGGTTGCGGATCTCGTGCGCCATGGCCAGCGACAACTCGCCCATGGCGGTGATCTTGTCGCGCTGGAATTCACGCTGCCGCTCGTCCCGCGCGTTGCGCAGGCTGACCGACATGGTGTTGAAGGCACGGGCCAGATCACCCAGTTCGTCGTCGCTGCGGACCGGTATCTCGGCCCGGAAATCCTGCGCCGCCACCTTGAGCACGCCGTCGCGCAGCGACTCCACCGGACGGATCACCAGCCGGCTGAGGAGCAGGCCCAGCCCGCCGGCCAGCAACGTGCCGAGCAGGGCGATGGCCAGGGTCAGGGTGGTGCGGTCGGCCAGCAGCTGATCGCCGTGGCGATGGGGAAGGCCGCTGAACAATACCGCCTCCATCCTGCCGTTCGAGTCGAGCACCGGGGTGTACAGGCCCCAGTACTGATCCTCTTCCGCGTCGGGACTGAAATACTCCTGATGCTGCTGCAGGCGGGCAAAGGCCTCGGCCGGCAGACGCAGGCGCAAGGGCGCGCTCTCCTCCTCGGCGAAGGCCTTGGCGAAATCGTCGCCGCTGTCGCCCCCGCCCGGGTAATACAGCCGGGTCTTGAGGCCGCTGGTCAGGCCCAGCCGTTGCAGCAGGGGCTTGTCGAACAGGGTGCCGGTGACCACACGGAAACGTGCGGGTCCTTGCCTGGGCGCCTCCACCACGGTCACCGCGGCCAGTAGCCGCTGAGTAGCCCTGGTTACTCGGATCACGGCCTCGTCGTGGCCGGTTTCAGGTTTCCAGGTGGTTTGCAGCGCGGTCGAGCTGTAGCGCAATTGGCCATCGGGGTCGTAAATCTGGATGAAGCTGATGCCCAGTTCCCGGGCCAGCGCCTCGAAACGACGAGCGATCAGGGGATGGGCGGCATCGGCCTGCCACTGGTCGTGGTTCACCTCGGCCAGCACATCGACAAACAACCGGCCGTTCTGATGCAGACCTTGTAGCCAGTCCAGGTTCAGCCGGGCCGATTCCCTGAGCCAGTTCTCGATCGAGGCATCGACCCGCTTGCTGACCCAGGTGGCCGTGAATGTGCCGGTCACCACCATGGGCACCACGATGATGACGATCACCACCGCCAGCACCTTGCGCTGCAGACGGTTGACCCGGAACCAGTCCTTGATCCTACGCATTTTGTAGAGCCCTACGAACTGCGTAGGTCGAGTCTTGTCCGCGGGACATCATTTGATTCTGCAAGTCCATGTAATAAAAGAGTTAATCGTACGACACAGGGCGTGGTCCGGCCCTTGCTATGTTAATGAGTGAAGCCATGAAACATTCATGAACCGAGGGTTAAAAATGCGTCTTTTTCTTCCAGTCCGCAAGCACTTGCTGCCTTACCGCACAAGTTTCGTGGCGCTGGACTCCAACCGGGACCCCGGTTACGGGGGCGGTTGGGTGAGCGCCGAACCTCCGGCACGGCCGCGAAACCGGACTGGCTATGTCATGGCCGGCATCGTGGTCCTGGGCATCGCCCTGATCGTGTTCGGACCACATCGCTCCACGACCCAGGCCGATCAGCAGCAGCTGAAACAACAGGCCGGGAATGGCAACGCCAAGGCGCAATTGCAACTGGCCCTGGATTATCGCGACGGCCGGCTCGGTCTGCCGGTCGATCATCGCATTGCAGCGAACTGGCTGGAGCAGGCGGCCAGAAACGGCAACCCCGATGCCGAAGCCCTGCTGGGCGACGCCTACAGCCGCGGCGACGGCGTCGCGCGCGACCCGGTTGCCGCCCAGCGCCTGTGGCGGCAGGCGGCGCAGGCCGGTGACGGTCATGCCGAAGCGGAACTGGGTTCAGCGTTACTCAATGCCCCGACACCGGCGCAGCAGGCCGAAGGACAGCGCTGGCTGAACCAGGCCGCGGCGCAAGGTGATGCCTCGGCCCGGGCGGCACTGGGTATCGATGCCACGCCCACACTTCCAGAACGGAACGGCAACAAGCCTGGCGTCCTGGCCCGCCTGTCCACCGTCCTGGACGATCTGACGATCAGCGGTCAGTCCGCCGACAGCCTTGAAAAACGGGCGCTGGCCGGCGACAACGTGGCCCAGTATCAACTCGCCATGCACTACCGGGATGGCGCCTGGGGCGTCGATGCCGACCCGAAACAGGCCCTGGGCTGGCTCAGGATGGCGGCCAGTCACGGCAACCCGGTGGCCATGACCACCCTGGCCGATGCCTATGACAAAGGCCAGTTCGGACTCGGCATGAACCCGGATCAGGCCCGGTTCTGGCGCCAGCGCGCCGTCCAGGCCAGCCCACCCATTACCCACCAACCCATCGTTGAGAAATGAAACAACTGCACCACGATAATGAAAACATAAACCGGCTCACCCAGCCTTACTCGCTGACCGGGGGGAGCCATCATGAATGAATCAATGACGTTTATTGCTTGGCTGCAGGAGTTCGCTGCCGATGGCACCGCCTTCGCGTTGAGCCTGGCGATGGTTGCCGGCTATTACATCCACCTGCGCCGGCACTCAAGACAGGACCCCACCTATTCCATCCATACCGTCAACGCCCTGGCGCGGCGGCTCTGGGTCGAAAGCGTCATGAACAATCCCGGCAAGGACATCATGGCGGTGCAGACCCTGCGCAACTTCATCATGGTCAGCATCATGATGGCGTCGACCGCGTCGCTGATGATCATGGGCACGCTCACGTTGTCCGGACAGGCGGAAAACATTGCCCGCAGCTGGCATCTGCTGGGCATGTTCGGTTCGCAATCGGCCGGATTGTGGGTCATCAAGGTGCTGTGCCTGCTGCTCGACTTCATCACGGCCTTTTTTGCCTATGCCATGTCGATGCGGCTGTCCACGCACGTCCTGTTCATGCTCAATGTGCCGCTGGGCGCCTATCACGAATATCCCCAGCTGACGCCGGAACTGGTGGCCAACCGGCTGATCCAGGCCGGGAACCTGATCGCCATGGGCATGCGCGCCTTCCTGTTTGCCATCCCTCTGGTGTTCTGGCTGTTCGGCCCGGAGTTCCTCTTCCTCGCCACGATCGGTCTGGTAATCGTCCTGTCCCGCCTGGATCGGCACGAGTCCGCCTCGGGCCGACTGCATGAAGCCGTAAAGGAACCGATGCCGGCCAGCTCCGGGAAAGCCAAGGAAAGCGGCCAGACCCTGGCCTTCCCGCGCAGCAAGAGCGCCTGACTTAAAGCGTGATCAATGCCGCCGCCTGCGTTTCGCAGGCGTGCCGGATCTCGGGGTTCAGCGCCTCCAGCCAGCGTTCCGGAATGGCATCCAGGCCATACACCGCGCCGGCCAGCATGCCGGCGATGGCGCCGGTGGTATCCGCATCGCCGCCGCGATTCACCACATCGGTCAGACAATCCTCGAAGCTGTCGGTATCGAAAAAGCCCTGGAACACGGCCCGGATCGTGTCCGGCACATAACCGCTCGGGTTGCCCTGCTGACGCACGGAGCGGAAGGTGAATTCCGCATGTCGCCGGGCCAGCGGATGGGCCCGTTCATGCAGCAACCGGATCTTGTCGGCTCCCAGCAGGGCATCGCGCACCATCAGCGCCACGCATTCGGTTGCGGCATCCGACAGGGGACAGTTGTGGGTGACATGGGCCTGGGCACGGCAGGCCAGGCGCACATGCTCTTCGGGTTGTTCGAGCGTGGCCAGCGCCACCGGCAGCACGCGCATGGCGGCGCCGTTGCCGGCATCGTGTTCGTTCTCGGGCGTCTCGACCTGGCCAGTCTCGCGATAATGCAGGATGCCGCGCCGGACGGTATTGCCGATGTCCACCGGCTTGCTCCGCATCCAGGCATCGAAGGCACGGGCCGCGCCCTCCGCGGTGACCTGGCCCAGTTCGAGGATCGACTGGCCAAGGGCCAGGGCCATGGTGGTGTCGTCGGTGACCTGGCCGGGTTTCAGCCGCAGCCAGCCGCCACCCCGTATAGTGTCGTGGACGTTGTATTTCGCCGCGATCTCGCGCGGTGTCATGAACTCGACCGTGGCACCCAGCGCATCGCCGATGGCCAGCCCGAGGTAGGCGGCGATGGCCCGCTCAAGCCGCCCGGTCAGGCCTCCGGCGCGAAGCATTTCGCGTAGTCCGCACAGACCTGGCACGACGGCGCCGGGCAGATATGGATGCCTTCCCGCTCGCACAGCTGCCGGTAAAGAAACTTCTTCCATTTCATGTCGCGGTCGTTTTTCGCGGCCAGATGCGGGAAGTTCTCCACCATCAGGCGCGACAGGTCGCCCCGCGACCACAGTCCCAGGTCCTGCCACAGGTGGTCGCCGCCCATGCAGGCGGCCGCCACGATCTCGGCCATCCAGACCTCGGACAGATCGTCGATGGCGCGGTGTTCCAGCAGCAGGTCGATCAGATCCTGCCGCTCGGTCAGGCGACGCTCCTCGGGCCGGCGCGGCCGCGGCAGTTCGCGGTCGAGGTCGACTCCGGGGAAGTGCCGGGCCAGCAACTTGGCATAGGTCTCAGGGTAAAGACCCAGGCCGGGGGGCAACACACCGCTACCGGCAACCTGGCTGGTCAGCATCCGGGCAAACAGTTCACTGTTGGGGAGGCCGGCCTTTCCGCCCATCAACCGGCCGTAGATTCCAGCCTCTTTTTCAAGATCGTCGATTGCCAGGGCAATGCAGTTCATGTCGGCCTCCGTTGAGGACAGGAAAGATCAGCGGCTCGGGTACTCCACCAGGATGTCCTCGTCACGCAGGACCATCTGGCAGGCCAGACGCCAGGAAGTGTGCACGGTATCGTCGACCTTCATGGCTTCGATTTGTTCCTGGGTGATCTTGCCCAGTTCCTTCAGCGCCTTGATCTCGCGGTCGGTCAACGGGCCGCCCATGGGGCCTTTCTTGGACAGGTTGGTGACCTTGATCAGACAGGTTCCACACTCGCCGTCCTGGCAGGAAAAATCGATCGGGATGTGGTTTTCCTTGGCCAGGGTGAGCAGGCTCTTGGTATGGCTGCCGGCCACGGCATAGACAGTCTTGTCCTTGTGCAGGGGGCTGGAGAAGGTGATGTTGGGCATGACTAAACGCTCCTGAGGGTTGGATGGGATTGCATTGGGATTTCCTGCGCTCTCTTCACTGCTTTATCAGCCGGGCCGGACCACCACGTCGCCGCCGAGCACTTGGGCCTGGCAGGCGAGCCGGTGATGTCGGCTGGCCATGTTTTCCTGTAATACCTTGTCTTCGAGGACCGAGCGCTCGGACATGTTTTCCATGCCGGAGACGATCTTCATCATGCAGGTGGCGCACTCGCCCTCGCGGCAGCCGTAGGTGATGCCGGCACCGACTTTTTCCGAGATTTCAATGAGCCGGGTGCCGGCGGGTACCGAGACGGTGACGCCGATGTCTTCGAAGGTGACGTTGGCCTTAGGCATTTGCCTGTTCCTTTGCGATGAGTGATTCCATGGAGATGACCTTGCGCGTGGCCCGGCCGGTGAGATGCAGGGCCAGGTCGCGGCCAAGGGCGCGGCACAGGTCGAGTTCGTTCCGGGTCGGGATCAGCTTGACCTTGACGCCCGGTACCGGCACCCGTAGCTTGAGGCCGCGCAGGCGATCTTCGATCATGGCCACCGCCTCGCCGCTCCAGCCGTAGGAGCCGAAGGCGGCGCCGACCTTTTCCCGCACGTTGACCACCACCAGCGAGGACAGCAGGTCCCAGATCGGCTTGACCGCATCGCCGTTGATGGTGGGCGAACCGAAGGCGATGCCGTCGGCCTCTTCGATCAGATCGACGAAGGGCGCGACTTCGCCGCCTTGCAGGTCGTACAGCGAAACCCGTATCCCGCCCGCGTCCTCGGCGCCTTCGCGCACGGCCTGGGCCATGCTGGCGGTGTTGCCGTAGGCGGAGATGTAGAAGATGAGCAGCGCCTTTTCCTGGGTCACTTCGCTGGCCAGCTGGGGCGAAGCCAGCTGCCGGTAGCGGCGCACGTAGCGTTCCGGCGCGTCGCGCAGGATCGGGCCGTGAGCGGGTGCGATGACTTTCGCCGCCAGCGGCTCGATCAGGTCCAGCGCGTCCAGCACATGCTCGCGGAACGGCCGCATGATGTGCTGGTAGTA
>JARLJM010000195.1 GCA_031291185.1 Parasulfuritortus sp.
AGTGGACAAGGACAAGAAACAGGTTGCCTTTACCTTCATGGTCGATCCAGGCCGCAAGGTGTATGTCCGTCGCATCAACATTACCGGCAACACCAAGACGCGGGACGAGGTACCCCGTCGCGAAATGCGCCAGATGGAAGGCGCCTGGTATGACGCAGAGAAGATCAACCGGTCACGCGAGCGGATCGAAAAACTGGGTTATTTCAAGGACGTCACGGTTGAAACACCACCGGTACCGGATACCACCGACCAGGTCGACATGAATGTCAATGTCACGGAGCAATCCACTAACAGCTTCATGATTGGTGCGGGTTTTTCAAGTACAGACGGCATCGTACTGTCAGGTTCCATGACCATGAACAACATGTTCGGCACTGGCAACAACCTCTCGTTGCAGGTCAATAGCGGCAAGGTCAACAAGGTCTATGCCCTTTCCTACACCGAACCCTATTTCACGAAAGACGGCATCAGCCTGGGCTATGACATCTATCGTCGGGATGTTGACACCTCCAGCCTCAGTTCTACGGTTATCAGCTACAGCACGCGAACCTACGGCGCTGGCGTCAGACTCGGGATTCCCATCTCAGAATATGACACGATCAATCTGGGAACCGCCTTTGAGCAATATACGCTGTCACTCACCCCTGACTCGACGGGGACGATAACCCCCATCCAAATGACCAATTTCTCCCTTGAGCATGGCGGGACAGATTCAGGTGTCACGACACGATCATTGAAACTCACCGGGAGTTGGGCGCGGGACAGCCGGGACAGCGTCTTCTACCCAACCAAGGGTACGTTACAGCAGGTTGGTTTCGAAATGGGCACCCCTATTGGTGACTTGCAGTATTACAAATTGTCTTACCAGTACCAATGGCTGAAACCCTTATTCCAGGATACCACCCTGATGCTGAATACCGAATTGGGCTGGGGTGGTGGCCTCAATGGACAGTCGCTCCCGTTCTTCCAGAATTTCTATGCCGGAGGCATCGGTTCAGTGCGCGGTTACGATAGCGGCACACTGGGTCCCAAGGTCAACAGTGTTAATGGCCTTGTCGCAATTGGCGGCGACCGCCGCCTTGTCGCCAATGCCGAGTGGCTGTTCCCGTTCCCCGGCGCAGACAATGATCACTCTCTGCGCATGAGCGTGTTTGCTGATGCTGGTTCCGTCTGGGGCCCAAGTGACACAAATGGTCTATACAGCAAATTCTCGTTCTCTGATCTGCGTTATTCCGCCGGTTTGGCCGTCACCTGGGTTTCTCCGATGGGTCCGATCAAACTAAGTTTGGCAAAAGCGCTTAATCCATCAGCCGACGACAAAAAACAAATGTTCCAGTTCCAGCTCGGTCAGGTGTTCTGACCCGCTGTTATCCATAACTTCAAGGATATGCCAATGCGCAAAGTTATCTTCGCCGTCTTTCTTGGCCTGCTTTTTGCGAGTCAATTTGCCTCGGCTGAAATGAAAATCGGCTACATCGATACGGAGCGTTTATTCAGGGACTCCTCCATGGCAGCCAGGGCCCAAAAGAAACTGGAAGTTGAATTCGCAAAGCGGGATCAGGATCTCCAGAAGATGATCAAGCAGGCGCGCGATCTGCAAAATATGCTTGAAAAAGAGGACTTGACCCTTTCTGACTCGGAAAAGGCCAAAAAGGAACGTGATCTGGCCAATATGACTCGCGAAGTGCAGCGTGCACAACGAGAGTTCCGGGAAGACCTGAATCAGCGCAAGCAGGAAGAATTCAACGCGATTCACGAACGGGCACGTAGCCTGATTCTCGATATTGCAAACAAAGAGAAATTCGACCTGATCCTAGAGACCGCCGTCTATGCCAGCCCCCGGATCGATCTGACCGACCGTGTGCTCAAGGCGCTGGAGCAGCGCTGACCAGCCCATGCCGTGCTACACCCTGTCCCAACTACAGGCCCATCTGGGTGGAGAACTCCATGGACCCGGCGATACGCCACTCGGCGATGTGGCTTCGCTGAACCGGGCGAGCCGGGATCATCTGAGTTTTGTAGTCAGTGACAAGCATCTGAAGGCCGCAGCTGAATCGCACGCCGGGGCCTTGATTGTTCCGCCCCAATTGATCGGGAAGCTTAGCCATCCCGTGCTGGCCGTAGCCAATCCTCATGCTGCCTTCGCCCGCGCCACCGAGCTGTTTCATCCTGAGCCCGTGCTGAAACCCGGTATCCATCCCGGTGCGGTCGTTGATCCGACTGCCCATGTCGATGAAGGAGCCGAAATCGGGGCAAATGCCGTCATTGGTGCAGGAAGCCGGATCGGGCCTGGCTGCCGGGTAGGTCCCGGCTGTGTAATCGACGAAAACGTGACCCTTGGCCAGAGGTGTCGTCTATACCCCAACGTCACCCTCTACTCTGATTGCCAGATCGGTGACCGGGTTATCCTGCATGCAGGCTGTGTCATCGGTTCGGATGGTTTCGGCCTGGCCTGGGCTGGAACACAGTGGCTCAAGGTGCCTCAGGTCGGCCGTGTGATCATCGGCGACGACGTGGAAATTGGCGCCAACACCACCATCGATCGCGGAGCCCTCGATGACACTGTGATCGGCAACGGCGCAAAGATCGACAATCTGGTGCAGATCGCCCACAACTGTACGGTCGGCGAACACACCGCTATCGCGGGCTGCGCCGGGATCGCAGGCAGCACCCGAATCGGCAGTCGCTGCCTGATCGGGGGTGCCGCCATGATCCTGGGCCATATCGAGATCGGTGATGGCGTCACGGTTTCCGGCGCCTCGTTCATTGGCAAATCGATCAAGACCCCGGGTGTCTATACCTCCACTCAGCCCCAGATGCCTCATGATGAATGGCTGAAGAATGCCGCCCAGTTGCGCCATCTCTCGGACATGCGGGACCGTCTCCGGGCGCTGGAAAAAAAAATGTCTGACAAGGATAAGGATAAATGATGGAAATCACCGATATCATGCGGCACCTGCCGCACCGTTACCCCTTCCTGCTGGTTGATCGAGTGCTGGAACTGGTGCCCAATGAACATGTGGTCGCCATCAAGAACGTGACCATGAACGAGCCCCACTTCCCCGGCCACTTCCCCCACCACCCGGTCATGCCCGGCGTTCTCATCATTGAGGCCATGGCCCAGGCGGCCGGCCTGCTCGCGTTCAAGAGTAGCAATCGGGATACCACCGAAAACTCGGTGATCTACTTTGTCGGTATCGACAACGCCCGCTTCAAGCGCCCCGTTGTGCCCGGCGACCAACTGCGTCTGGAAGCAAAAATCACCAAGAACGTACGTGGCATCTGGAAATTCGAGGCCCGCGCCATGGTCGGCGACCAGTTGGCTTGCGAAGCCGAACTGATGTGCACGATCAGGGAACTCGACTGAATGATTCACGCCACTGCCATCGTGCACCCCGGCGCCAGACTCGGTGCCAATGTCGAGATCGGCCCCTATTCGATCATCGGCGAGCACGTCGAGATCGGCGACGGCAGCACGGTCGGTGCCCATGCCGTCATCACCGGTCATACCCGCATCGGCCGCAACAACCGGATATTTCATTTCGTCAGTCTGGGCGAAGAGCCACAGGACAAGAAATACGCCGGCGAACCGACCCGCCTCGAAATCGGCGACAACAACACCATACGCGAATACTGCATGTTCAGCACGGGCACCATCCAGGACAAGCACGTCACCCGGATCGGCAACGGCAACTGGCTCATGGCCTACGTCCACATCGCCCATGACTGCCAGATCGGCAACAACACCACCTTCTCCAACAATGTCACGCTGGCAGGCCACGTAGAGGTCGGCGACTACGCGACGCTCAGCGGCTTCGTCGGCGTGCACCAGTTCAGCCGGATCGGCGCCCATGTGATGATCGGCATTTCCTCGGTCATCACCCAGGATGTGCCGCCCTACCTCACCATCGCCGGCAGCCCCACCGCGCCACGTGGCATCAACAACGAAGGGCTCAAGCGGCGCGGTTACAGTGCCGAAGCCCTGGCCGTACTCAAGCGCGCTTACAAGACCCTGTACAAGTCCGGCCTTGGCCTCGATGAAGCTCGGGCCACGATTGCCGCTGAAGCGGAAACCGTTCCGGAACTTCGCCCTCTGGCGGATTTTCTGGCCATTCCGGGACGCGGGATTATTCGCTGATTCAGTGACAGGTGATGTGTGACGAGTAACAAGGCAAGCCTGGCCAGCTCATCGCGCCTACTGGTCGGCATGGTTGCCGGTGAAGCATCGGGCGATCTGCTTGGCAGCCTGTTGATCCGCTCCTTGCACGAGGCTGGGTTGGATGTCGATTGCTACGGAATTGCCGGTCCAAAAATGCAGGCTCAGAGTGCGCGCTCGCTGTTTTCCATGGAATCGCTTTCGGTACGCGGCTATGTCGAAGCGCTGTCCCATCTGCGCCAGATTCTGTCCATTCGCCGTCGCCTGAAGTCGCGCTTGCTGAAGGACAGACCGAAGCTATTTATCGGCATCGACGCGCCGGACTTCAACCTGTCGCTGGAAGCCACGCTGAAGCGCAAAGGCATCCCTACCGTCCACTTCATCAGCCCCTCCATCTGGGCCTGGCGCCGTAATCGCATCCACAAAATACGCCGGGCCGCGTCCCACATGCTGCTGATCTTCCCCTTCGAAGAAGCGATCTATCGGGATGCGGGGATACCGGCCACCTATGTCGGCCACCCCCTTGCCCATGTGCTGCCGGAAAAGCCTGATCGCAATCAGGCACGGAACAAACTGGGACTGGAACTGGATGGCACCTATTTCGCCCTGCTGCCAGGCAGCCGCCAGAGCGAATTGACGCACCTGGCCGGGCTTTACCTGGAAACCGCAAAGCGGCTGTTTGCGGAACGCCCCGACATCCGTTTCCTGGTACCCATGGCCACCCGCGAAACACGAGACCTGTTTGTCCAGGCGATTACCGCTGCCGATGCCCATGAACTTCCCATCCGTATCGTGTTCGGCCACGCCCACGATGTACTTCAAGCCGCTGACGCTGCGCTGGTTGCATCGGGTACTGCCACACTGGAAGCGGCCCTGCTCGACTGTCCCCACATCGTTACCTACAAGGTTCCCTGGCTCACCTACCAGATCATGAAGCGCCAGGCCTACCTGCCCTGGGTTGGCCTGCCCAACATCCTGGCCGGCCGGGACGTGGTGCCCGAGCTGCTTCAGGAGCAGGCCAATCCGGAAGATCTGGCAGCCGCATCGCTGCGGCTTCTCACGGACAAACAACTGCGCGAATCCATGCTCGACGCTTTCAATGGCATCCGTTTCAGCTTGCGTCGGGACACCCCGCGCCTCATCGCTATTGCCCTGGCGCCGTTCCTGACATGACAGCCAGCGTAAAACTGATCTGTGGTGTCGACGAGGCAGGTCGTGGGCCTCTGGCTGGCCCGGTGGTCGCTGCGGCGGTCATCCTCGATCCGAACCGTCCGATCAGCGGGCTAAAGGATTCGAAAAAACTGACTCCGGTCAACCGGGTGCGCCTGGCCAGGGAAATTCATGAAAAAGCCCTGGCCTGGGCTGTGGCCTCCGCCAGTGTGGAAGAGATAAGCCAGCTCAATATCCTGCACGCCACCATGCTGGCCATGCGGCGTGCTGTACTGGCGCTGTCACCTTCTGCCGACATGGCACTGATCGACGGCAACCGATGCCCGGATCTGGCCATACCGTGTCAAGCCATCGTCAAGGGTGATGCGCTGGAACCCGCCATATCAGCCGCCTCCATCCTGGCCAAAACCACGCGCGATAAAGAAATGGCAAGGCTGGCCGATATATACCCGGGGTATGGTTTTGAGCGGCATTCGGGTTATCCTACGCCAGACCATCTAGCGGCCCTGCACGCACTCGGCCCATGTCAGGTCCATCGACTCGATTTTGGTCCGGTGCGAAGAGCCGCGATAACGCAAAACTCGACTTTGAATATCGAATAAGGAGAACACGACCATGATGGTGATTATCGGCTGGGTTCTTGCCCTGGCCGGCATCTTTGGCGGCTATGCCGCGGGCGGCGGCCACTTGGCGGCGCTGGTCCAACCCCTGGAAGTGGTCATGATTTTCGGTGGCGCCGTCGGCGCCTTTGTCGCTGCCAATACCATGCACGGGGTCAAGCACACGATCTCCGGACTGGTCAGTTGCTTCAAGGGGTCGAAATACACCAAGGGCTTCTATATGAACCTGCTCGGCCTGCTTTACGAATTGCTGGCCAAGGTACGCAAGGAAGGCTTGATGTCGCTCGAAAACGATGTCGAGGAGCCCGAGAAAAGTCCCATTTTCGGAAAATATCCCGACATCACGTCGGACCACCACGTGGTCGAGTTCATTACCGATTACCTGCGCCTGATGGTGGGTGGCAACCTCAATGCCATGGAAATCGAGAACCTGATGGACGCCGAGCTCGAAACCCATCACCACGAAGAAATGCATGCGTCACACGCAGTATCAAAACTGGCCGACGGCATGCCGGCCTTCGGTATTGTCGCCGCCGTGATGGGCGTAGTGCACACCATGGAATCCCTCGACAAACCACCACCGGAACTGGGCGAATTGATCGCACACGCCCTGGTCGGTACCTTCATGGGTATTCTGCTGTCCTATGGCTTCGTGGCTCCGCTGGCCAGCGTACTTGAGGGCAAGGCGGAGGAAGGCAGCAAGGTCTACCAGACCATCAAGGTTGTGCTGCTCGCCTCGCTCAACGGCTTCGCGCCTCAGGTTTGCGTCGAATTCGGCCGCAAGGTGCTCTACTCCACCGAACGTCCAAACTTCCGCGAACTTGAGGAAGATATCAAGAGCCGCAAGGGCAAATGAGTCAGTAGCAGGTAGACAAAATGGCCGACGATAGCCAACGCCCGATAATCATCAAGCGCATCAAGAAGAGCGGTGCCGCTTCGCACGGCGGCGCCTGGAAGATCGCCTATGCCGACTTCGTGACCGCCATGATGGCTTTCTTTCTGCTCATGTGGCTACTCGGCTCCACGACGAAAGCGCAGATGGAAGGGATTGCCGAGTACTTCAAGACCCCGCTCAAGGTCGCCATGACCGGCGGTTCCGGCGCCGGCGATGCCACCAGTATCATCAAGGGCGGTGGCACCGACCTGACCCGCAAGGCAGGGCAGGTGATGAAAAGCGACGATCCCGGCAAAAAGAAGGTCTTGAGCAAGGAAGAAAAAGCCAGGGCGGAAAAGATCGAAAAGGCCAAGCTCGAGGAAATGAAGGCGAAACTGGACAAGTTGATCGACCAGAATGCCAAGCTCAAGCCATTCAAGAATCAGCTAAAAATCGACATTACGGATGAAGGGCTGCGCATCCAGATCATCGACGACAAGAACCGGCCGATGTTCGACTCCGGTGGTGCGGTGATGAAACCCTATACCCGAGATATCCTGCACGAAATCGGCAAGACGCTGAACGACCTGCCCAACCGGATCAGCCTCTCCGGCCACACCGATGCCGTGCAATACACCACCGGCGAACGTGGCTACAGCAACTGGGAACTCTCGGCGGATCGTGCCAATGCTTCCCGGCGCGAACTGGTGACTGGCGGACTGGAGGACGGCAAGATATTGCGCGTGGTTGGACTGGGCTCAGCGGTTCCATTCAACAAGCAAGATCCCAACGACCCTGTCAACCGTCGCATCTCCATCATCGTCATGAACAGCCGGGCAGAAGAGGCCATCACCAAGGAAGCCGGCAGCCAGATCGAGGGCAGTACGGCAACCGAAATCGGGACTCAGCTTGAGAAGCACCATTAGCCACGCACTGCCCGACATGACACGGGGACGATTTTCTCCCGCCCTGATCTCCCTTTTCCTGCTTCTGGCGGCATGGTTGCCTCTGCTGCCCTTGCTCAGGCTGGGATGGCCCATAACCGGGCTGATCGCCATGCAGGGAGGGCTCGCCCTGCTTCTGTCCCGCTGGTCCGGCCTGCCTGGCTGGTGGCAACTGATCAACGCGTTTTTTTCCCCCCTGGTCTGGCTGGTTTCACACGCGGGTATCCATCCACTCTGGTTCCTGGCCGGATTTGCCCTGCTTGCCCTCACTTCGCTGGGCAGCCTGAAAACACGTGTCCCGCTATATCTGTCCAGCCAAAACGCTGTTGCGGAAGTCTCCCGGCGCATCCCAGCCAGCCGGGCACGGGTGCTCGACCTCGGCTGTGGTCTGGGCGGCTGGCTGGCTGGCCTGAATGCCGCTCGGCCGGATCTCAGCTTGGCCGGGGTGGAAATGGCCCCGCTGAACTGGCTGACGAGCCGCTTGCGCCTGCGGGGCAAGGCCGAAATCCGGCTGGGCAGCCTCTGGGACGAAGATTTGTCGAAGTTCGACGTCGTCTACGCCTATCTCTCTCCCGCGCCCATGGCAGGGCTATGGGAAAAGATCGAACGGGAAATGCGTCCCGGCAGCCTGTTCATCAGCAACACCTTTGCCGTGCCTGGCCGGGAACCGGATGAAACAGTTGAACTTCATGACTTGAGCCATGCGAGGTTGCTGATATGGCGGCGTTGACCCTGGAACATTGGCTGACCCGCTTGAAACCAGGCGAAACACCTGTATTTCGCCATACCAAAGAAGCGCTCATGAAACTGGCGCCGCGTGGCGAGCAACTCAGCGCCAAGGAAATTGCCGCCCCCATTCTGGCCGATCCCCTAGCCACCCTGCGCGTGATATTCAACGCCAACAACCGTACCAACAGCCGATATAACGCTGAAGTCACAACGGTTGAACATGCCATCCTCATGCAGGGCGTGAACGTATTTCTGGACAAGGCGCGCGACCTGCCCGTCATGGAAAGCACCCCACAAGGCCGCGACAAGGACATACTGGGTTCACTCTATCGCCTTGCTCGCCTGGCCCAGCATGCCGCCTGGCAGGCCAGGGATTTCGCCACGCTGCACCACGACATGCACGCTGACGAATTGCAGATGGGCGCCGTGCTTTACTACGCTCCGGAATTTCTGCTCTGGCTCGATGCACCCGACATCGCGGATCAGCTCGCCCAGCTGCGCCGCAACATGCTTTCTGCCGAAGCAGAACAGAATGTCCTCGGATTCGCCATGCCGCCTCTTCGGCTGATGCTGCTGGAAGCCTGGAAAATACCGGATGGCATTCGCGACCTGCTGGATGAAAAACATGCCGACCGTGCCCGTCAAATCATTCTCAAGGCCGCGCTTAAAATCAGTCATCGCAGTCGACAAGGCTGGTGGGACACGCGCTTGCTGGAGAGTTACCAGGCTCTTTCCGAAACCATCGGCCTATCCATGGACGACGTCATCCGGACCGTCCACGACAATGCAATTCGTGTTGCCCGAACGAATAACTGGGTTCCTGCCCCCCCCGCGGCAGCATGGCTTCCCATGCAGGAGGGTGAATGGCCGCAGGACTCCCAGCGCAAATCTTCCCCGGCAATCGCCACACCGGAGAATAAAGCCGCTGACGATGAGCCCCACACGGTCTGCCCCATGCCGGTCAAATCGGTCCTGGATGAAACCATTGCCACCCTGCGCAGCCATCAGGATGACAGCCTGAGTCTGAGCCAGATGCTGGCGATCATCCTTAAAGGCCTGCATTCCGGACTTGGCCTGTCCCGCGTGCTGTTCGCACTTGCGACACCCGATGGCGTACGGATGAAATGCCGCTTCACACTTGGCATTCCAAGCGGAGACCCGCTTCGCCACTTTGAGTTCAGTCTGAACAGCAACGACCTGTTCGGCCTGATCACCCGAAAAATGCAGGGCGTCTGGGTCAACGATGAAAACAGAGGCAAGCTCTGGCCGATGGTCGGCCCGGACCTGCGCGCCATGATCGGCCGGGGCGATTTTTACGCCATGTCGCTGTTCGCAAATGACCGTCCGATCGGCCTGATCTATGCCGACCGGGGCCATGGAGACTGCGAACTGGACAGCAAGACCTACAACGATTTCAAGGTGCTTTGCCTGGAAGCAGCCAAAGGATTAAGTAGGGTAAAAAGCCAGTAAGACTCCATGTGTTTGTACTATCAGAAAACAAGGCAAGCCAGCATCAAGCTGGCTTGCCTGTTTGTTTGACTATCTGCGACGGTGGCTTGCCAGACGGGTCCAGGTGGCTACCACAGTATCGGGATTGAGCGACAGGCTGTCGATACCCTGCTCCATCAGCCATTCCGCCAGATCGGGATGATCCGATGGACCCTGACCACATATCCCGACGTACTTGCCTTCCTTCTTGCAGGCCGCAATGGCCATGGACAGCAGTTTCTTTACCGCCGGATTGCGCTCGTCGAATTTTTCCGCCACCAGACTGGAATCACGGTCCAGACCCAGGGTGAGCTGGGTCAGGTCGTTTGAGCCTATTGAGAACCCGTCGAAGCGTTGCAGAAATTCCTCGGCCAGCAACACGTTGGATGGCAGTTCGCACATCATCACGACCTTGAGACCATTTTCGCCGCGCTTGAGGTCGTTGTCGGCCATCACC
Organism: Parasulfuritortus sp.; assembly: GCA_031291185.1. Classification (GTDB taxonomy): domain Bacteria; phylum Pseudomonadota; class Gammaproteobacteria; order Burkholderiales; family Thiobacillaceae; genus Parasulfuritortus. The sequence goes on from JARLJM010000195.1 coordinate 10,439, forward strand.
GCCAGGGCGTCGTCGGCATCCTTGAGGGTACGCACGAAGGGCAACATGACCTCGACATTGGTCAGCCCCATATCCTCGCGCACCCTGCGGATGGCCCGACATTCCAGTTGGAAGGCACGGCGGAACATCGGATGGGCATAGCGACCGGCTCCTCGGAAGCCCAGCATCGGGTTTTCCTCGTGTGGTTCGTACTGCGGGCCACCGATCAGGTTGGCGTACTCGTTCGACTTGAAGTCGGACATGCGCACGATGACCCGTTTGGGCCAGAACGCGGCAGCGATGGTTGCAACACCCTCGGCCAGCTTCTCGACGTAGAAATTGACCGGATCGCCATAACCAACGATCTTGGCGTCGATCAGCCGTTTCACCTCATCAGGCAACTTCTGGTAATCGAGCGCGGCATTGGGATGGATGCCGATGGCGTTGCTGATGATGAATTCCAGCCGGGCCAGGCCAACGCCTTCATTGGGCAGCATGGCGAAATGCAGCGCCTGCTCTGGGTTACCCACGTTCATCATGATTTTGACCGGAAGGTCGGGCATGGTCTTCACCACTGTCTCGGTCTTCTCGAACTTGAGCAGGCCCTGATAGACGTGGCCATCCTCACCTTCGGAACAGGATACTGTGACCTCGGCGCCTTCCGGCACGGTGCTGGTGGCATTGCCGGCGCCGACCACGGCCGGCACGCCCAGTTCACGAGCGATGATGGCGGCGTGGCAGGTACGGCCACCCCGGTCGGTGACGATGGCGGCCGCCTTTTTCATGACCGGTTCCCAGTCCGGGTCGGTCATCTCGGCGATCAAGACATCGCCCGGTTGAACTTCGTGCATCTGGTCAAGCGACTTGATGACGCGCGCCTTGCCCTGGCCGATCTTGCTGCCGATGGCGCGGCCAACCGCGATGACCGGGCCTTTTTCCAGCAGCTTGTATCGGGTCTGTATCTGGCCGGAACGTGACTTTACCGTCTCCGGCCGGGCCTGCAGAATGTAGATTTTGCCGTCGATGCCGTCGCGCCCCCATTCGATGTCCATCGGGCGGCCGTAGTGGGCCTCGATAATCATGGCATAGTGGGCCAGTTCGAGCAGTTCGTCATCGTCGAGCGCGAAATTGTGGCGCAGCCCCATGGGCACGTCCTCAACCTTGGTCGAGCGTTCGGCTACGGACTCGTGCGCGAACACCATGCGGGTCGCTTTCTCGCCCAGTTTCTTGCGAATGACGGCGCGCTTGCCTTCTGCCAGTTTCGGTTTGTGAACGTAATATTCATCCGGATTCACCGAGCCCTGCACCACCGTCTCACCCAGTCCGTAAGCGGCATTGATGAACACCACGTCGGGAAAGCCCGACTCGGTATCCAGGGTGAACATCACCCCGGCCACACCCATGTCCGAGCGGACCATGCGCTGGATACCGGCTGACAGGGCGACAACTTCATGGGCAAAACCGCTGTGTACGCGGTAGGCGATGGCACGGTCGTTATACAGCGAGGCAAAACACAGCTTCACCGCATCGATAAGGTTGTCGGCGCCCTTGATGTTGAGGAAAGTCTCTTGCTGACCAGCGAACGAGGCATCCGGCAGATCTTCGGCTGTGGCAGAAGAGCGCACCGCAAACTGCAGGTCCTCCCCCGCCTCGGCGCACATCAACCGGTGATTGTGCCGGATACCCGTCTCCAGCCCGGAAGGCAGCGGCGCTTCCATCATCCAGCCACGAATCTCGCGACCGGCATTGGTCAAGGCCAGTGTGTCGTCGATATTGAGGGATTCCAGTTTGGCCGCGATGCGATCGGCCAGCCCACCCTGTGCAAGATATTCCCTGAAGGCATCGGCCGTCGTGGCGAAACCGTCAGGCACCCGGACACCCTTGCCTGCCAGGTTGGAAAGCATTTCGCCCAAAGAAGCGTTTTTACCACCCACCCGTTCCACGTCATGCATGGACAGGTTTTGAAAGCGCGCGATATATTCCATTTTCATCCTCGTTAGCGAGGTCAGGCCCGGCACCCAACGCCTCCCCACGAAGCGCGACAGCCGTTACCCCAGTGAACACACCCGCGAGCTTCCTCCCCCATGAGCCCAACACGACCGGTTTTCATCATTTCCGATCACACCGGAATCACGGCCGAGATCATCGGCAAGAGTCTCCTCTCCCAATTTCCCGGCGAAGCATTCGCTACCGAAAGTTTACCTTTCGTCGACACGCTGGACAAAGCTAAAGATGCAGCAAATCGCATTCGCGATGCCTGGAAGGTATCGAGTTTGAAACCTTTGATCTTCTCGACCATGACCGACGTCGAGGCACGGGCCGTGCTGGATGCCACAGGAGCGGTGGTAATGGACGTCTATGGACACTTCCTAGGCATGATGATCGGCGAACTCGGACGTCCGGCCGTACCGGTAAAGGGCCAGTCGCACAGTGCCTCGGATGTCGACGCCTACCATGATCGAATCGATGCGGTGAATTTCTCGCTGGCCGCAGACGATGGCCTGTCGACCCAGAAATATGACCTGGCCGACCTGATCCTGGTCGGCGTATCCCGATGCGGAAAAACGCCGACCTCGCTTTATATGGCCATGCAATACGGACTGAAAGTGGCGAATTATCCGCTCACCCCGGAAAACTTCGAGCAGCCGGGCCTGCCGGAATCACTCCGGCCCTATATCGGAAAATTGAGGGGGCTGACTCTGAAGCCGGAACGGCTGGCCCAGATTCGCTCTGAACGACGCCCAAACAGCCGCTACGCTGCGCTGGAGACCTGCCGGCAAGAACTTGCAGACGGGGAAAAGATGATGAGCGAGGCAGGAATCAAGGTGCTCGATTCCAGCGCCCGTTCGGTGGAAGAGATTGCCGCCCTGCTCCGGCAATCCCTACTGAAACAGGATAAATGACCGGCTTACTTGGCTGTTGCCGGTGCGCCGAAGTCCACTGTCGGAGGCGTGGCGATGGCTTTCTCGTTTTCGACCGTGAAATTGGCCTTGATCTGCATGCCGAACATCTTGGCGGTCAGGTTGTTGGGAAACGTCCGCACCGTGGTGTTGTAGGTCTTGACTGACTGGATGTAGCGATTTCGGGCCACGGTAATGCGGTTCTCGGTCCCTTCCAACTGCGCCTGCAAGTCGCGGAATGAGCCGTCTGCCTTCAACTGCGGATAATTCTCGGATACCACCATGAGCCGGCTGAGTGCACTGGATAATTCACCCTGGGCCGCCTGAAATTTGGCGAATGCGGCCTGGTCGTTGACCAGTTCCGGCGTAGCGGCGATCTGGCCAACCTTGGCCCGCGCCTCGGTCACCTGGATCAGGATATCGCGCTCATGGGCCGCATAGCCCTTCACCGTATTGACCAGATTGGGTACCAGATCGGCCCTGCGCTGATACTGGTTCAGCACCTCGGACCACTGCGCCTTCACCTCTTCGTCCTGAGCCTGCATCGTGTTGTAGCCGCAGCCTGACAACTGAGTTACCGAAAGCAATATAACAATAAAATACAATACATTACGAATCATTGTTAACTCCATTTATTGGTTTAATTCAGCATCGATCAGATTTCTTGCCAGCCGTAGATCATCCCAGACCTTGGCCTTGTCAGCCGGATTCCTCAAGAGATAGGCCGGATGATACGTCACCACCAGAGGCACGCCACGGTATTCATGTATCTTGCCCCGCAAGCGCGAGATGGATGTCTCGGTCAGAAGCAGACTCTGTGCAGCGATACGGCCCAAGGCCACAATGATCCTGGGCTGGATAAGATCGATCTGACGTTCCAGATAGGGAATGCAGGCTACCACTTCATCCGGTTTCGGGTCCCGGTTACCGGGCGGGCGGGATTTCAATACGTTGGCAATATAGACGTTGTCACCGCGCTTCAGACCGATCGAGGCCAGCATGGCATCCAGCAATTTTCCGGCCTGACCGACAAAGGGTTCGCCCAGGCGGTCTTCTTCCGCGCCTGGCGCCTCGCCCACGATCAGCCAGTCGGCCGTGATGTCGCCCACGCCGAATACACCCTGGCCACGGGTTTCATGCAGGGAACAACGGGTGCAGGACAGAACGGACCGATGAAGGGCATCCCAGTCCAGAGTGGAGACCTCCTCATTCACGCCCTGTACTGTGTTCAGCGGTTTCCGTTCTTCCAGTCCCGCTTCAGCCGTGGCTGTGGGCACCACAACAGCCTCGGTGCCAACCTGCCGCAAGCGCCAGACCGGCAACAGTCCGAGTTCCTTGAGTCGTTCATCAGGAGGCATGGTCACAGGCCATACCTCATCACCAGCGCGTCCTCACGGCCCTGATCGGCCGGATAATAGTGTTTCCGCAATCCGACCGACTCGAAGCCCAGGCTGTCATACAGATTGATGGCCCTGGTATTGGACGGCCTAACTTCCAGGAAAAGAAACTCGGCCCCATACCCGGGCGCAGCCTGGATCAGACGCTGCATCATCAACCGCCCCAGTCCCCGGCCTTGCCAGGCTGGCGCCACGCAGCAATTGAGCACATGCCCCTCGCCTGCGCCAGCCATCAGTATGCTGTAACCCACGACTTCATCCGCCACCTCCAGGACCCAGCAGCTATAACCCGAACCGAGGCAATCGACGAAATTGCCGCGGGTCCAGGGATAGGGATAGGCGGCCCGCTCGATGAGGATGATGCGATCGATATCCTCCGGTTTCATCGGTCTGAACTCGGGTGTGACGGGAGTAGCCAGGGCGTTCATCGTTCGCAGGTCTTCAGGGCGACCTTGTCGCGGACATAGACCGGTTCTGCCGTTTCCGGAGCGGCTCCCAGACCGGATGCGAAAACGGGCAGAGACAGGTGCGCCACAGCCTGGGCATGAGGATAGATATTCGGCAGGACTCCGCACAAACGACCCGCCAGCAGATCGGGATAAGCCGCAAAACCGGTACCGCAACCCAGCCAATCGCCCTCGCCAGGCAAGTTCAGCTCTGCCGGCTTCAGTACGGCAGGTGCCGCCACTTCGATCATGACACCGTCTTGCCGTCGATAGGACGCGGCGTAGATCTCGTGCATGCGTGCATCGATACAGGACAACACCTGTTCCGCACCCGTCGTATAAGCCATGGCTTCCAGCGTGATCACTCCAGCAACCGGTAAATCCGCTCCGAACGCCAGCCCCTGAGCGATGCCGCAACCGATACGAAGGCCAGTAAACGAGCCCGGCCCCTTGCCGTAGGCCAATCCATCCAGGGCGCGCAAACTCAACCCTGCTTCGGCCAGCAACGACTCGACCATTGGCAGGAGCAGCTCAGAGTGCCGGTTGCCAGCCAACTCCTCGCGCACCAGCCAGGCCCCATCCAGAAGCAGGGCCGCCGAGCACAGTTCGGTTGACGTATCGAATGCCAGAATTTTCAAGGGCCAGACACCAGGTAATTGCCAATGGACGATTTTACCTGCTAGCCCGGTTCAATGGCCGTCGTCGACAACGACAACCTCGAATAACATCCGACGCCAGGGGTTGCGCACCTTTTGCAGATTGACGATGCGGCCCTCGACATGAGCCCCCTGGTCCATGATGCGGGCTAGGTCGACATTGTCCGCACGCGGCGCATAGCCGATCATGACCCCGCGCCATTCAACGCGAACCGCCTTCGGGTCATAGGGATTGTCCGGCTCCCGGACCAGTTGCAGGTAGTCGCCTACCTGCATGAGCGGGAAAAGCGCCCGGCCAGCGTGGTACTGAAAGCCGGCCAGGGGAGAAGTTTGCAGGATGACGGCCGACTCCACATCCGCCCTGACCGGACAGGCCACAGCCGGCAGGACAGACAACAGGGCGATGTGGAGCCAGCGCATCGGCATCAGCGCTGCATGCCGGGACCATGACCGGGACCGCCGACCGGACCGAGGTGATTGACCCTGTTCAGGTGATGCCGATGATGGTGAAAACGGTGATGGCGGTGGTGGACAACGGCATGTTTTGCCATGGGGTGCTCGCCTCGCTGGTCAGCCCCGGGACCGCCAACCGGGCCGGGAGGATTGCCGGGGCGATCGAACGCCATGGCCGAACTTGCAGTAAGCGCGACGATTGCCGCGACGATCAGTGTCTTTCCAAAATTGCGCATGATGTATTCCTTCTGTTTGCTCGCGTTCAATTAACGCGCAATGCCAGATTACGTTGGAGACGTTATGCAACTGTCTCCGGACTGCAAGGAATTGTTTCCATCTGTTTCGGCGCGAAGAACGCCACCGCATCCGCCTGCTTGCGGCTCCGGGTCATGGGCGGCAGCGACTGCCAGATCCTGCGGCCATAGGGTTTCTCGACCAGGCGCGGATCGCAGATCATCAATACGCCGCGGTCGCTTTCCCGCCGGATCAGTCGCCCGGCCCCCTGCTTCAGATTGATCACGGCATGGGGCAACTGGTAGTCGAAGAATGGATTGCCGCCGGCCTTCTTCATCGCCTCGATCCGCGCGGCCAGCACTGGATCGTCGGGCGGCTGGAATGGCAGCCGGTCGATGACCACCAGAGACAACGCTTCGCCGGCCACGTCGACCCCTTCCCAAAAACTCTGGCTGCCCAGCAGCACGGCATTGCCCAGTTCCCGGAAGCGGTTGAGCAACTCGCTCCGGCTACCGCTACCCTGCAGCAGCACGGGCATGGCAGGCCCCTCCGACGCCATCTTCGCCTGTAACAGG